>NZ_JBFBDO010000215.1:0-4793 GCF_040683335.1 Kitasatospora sp. NPDC093806 | reverse complement strand
GATCACCGCCCCCGACGCGCCGCAGCCCCCGGTGACCGGTGAGGTGCGGGTGCTGGCGCAGCAGCGCCGCGACGTCGCCGGCGCCGGCCAGCGCGCGCAGGGCCCGGCGCAGCTGCTCGTCCTGCCCGGGGGCGAGCGGCTGGTTGAAGGACAGGTCGGCGACCCGGGGGACGGGGAGGTCGCGCGAGGGTTCGAGGCCGTCGTAGCCGGAGCGGACCCGGACGAAGGTGCCCCGGCCCTGCTCGCCCACCACCAGCCCGGCGGCGGACAGTTCGGCGTACACCCGGCTCGCGGTGGCCAGGGCGATCCGGTGCTCGCGGGCGAGCGCGCGGTGGGTCGGCAAGCGGGTGCCGGCCGGCAGGGCGCCGGAGCGGATCGCGGTGGCGTACTCGTCGACGACGGCCTTGTAGGAGGGCGGTCGCATGGGGCACCTGCCGTTCGCGCGGAGTGTGCGGAAGGGAAGTCGAAGTGCGTCGAGGCGCATCGAAGTGTATCCAGGACAATTGTTGGATTGTCCTGGCTCCCGGCTCCTAGCCTCGGCGGCGACCTCGGAAACCGCGACAGCCGCGCGGCCTTGCGGCGGAAACGGAGCACGGACATGACCGTTCACAGCGAGCACGACGGCAACGTCGTCACCCTCACCATCGACCGCGAGAGCAAGCTCAACGCGCTCGACTACCCGACCATCGACGCGCTGCTCGCCCGGCTCGACGCGGTCGAGGCCGACGACGCCGTCCGGGCCGTCATCCTGACCGGCGCCGGCCGCCGGGCGTTCAGCGCCGGCGCGGACATCCCGTCGCTGGCCGGCAGCATCGCCCGCTCCACGGACGGCCCGGAGCCGGCGCTGCGCGAGATCGTGCGGCGCGGGCACGCGCTGACCCGGCGCGTCGAGGAGTTCCCCAAGCCGGTGATCGTCGCCGTCAACGGTCTCGCGTACGGCGGCGGGTGCGAGCTCACCGAGGCCGCGCCGCTGGCCGTCGCCGCCGAGCACGCGACCTTCGCCAAGCCGGAGATCTCGCTCGGCTTCCCGCCGCCGTTCGGCGGCTCCCAGCGGCTGCCGCGCCACGTCGGCCGCAAGCGCGCCCTGGAGCTGATCCTCACCGGCGACCCGGTCCCCGCCGCCCGGGCCCTCGACCTGGGCCTGGTCAACGCCGTCGTCCCGGCCGCCGAACTCCTGGACGCGGCCCGCACCCTGGCGGACCGGATCACCCGGCACGCCCCCACCGCGGTGACGGCCTGCCTGCGCGCGGTGACCCGGGGCATCAACCTGCCGATCGACGAGGGACTGGCCGTCGAGGCGGCCTGGTTCGCCGCCACCGTCCCCACCGAGGGCGTCCGGGACGGCCTGAGCCGCTTCCTCACCCGCTCCTGACCTGAGAACCCGGGTCCTCGGCCCGGTGCTCAGCGGCCGAGGACCACGCTGGCGAGGACGACGTGGACGGCCGTGCCGCCGAGGATGCTCAGCAGGGCGTTGCGCCGCCACAGGTGCAGCCCGACCGTGACGGCCAGGGCCACCACCGGCGCCACGGCCCGCGAGCCGGAGCCGGGGAGGTCGCGCAGGCAGTAGGCGAGCAGGATCACCATGACGCCGGCGGGCATCCGGGTGCTGAGGTAGCGGACGACGGCGCTGGCGCGCAGCGGGGCGAGGGCGGCGAACGGCAGCGCGCGCAGGGCCCAGGTGACGGCGGTGGAGACGGCGACCGCGGCCAGCAGGTACGGGGTGTCAGGCATGCCGGTTCCTCGCACGGGTGATGAGGTGCCGGGCCAGCAGCGCGGCGGTGAACAGGGCGAAGGCGACCGGCAGCAGCTGGCCGGGGGCGATCACCCGGGCGGCGAGCGCGCTGAGCAGCGCGAGCGCAGGGGTGGGCAGGTCCTCGCGCCGGTCGCGCACCGCGTCGAGGGCGAGCACGGTGAACAGGGCGGTGAGGGCGAAGTCTAGCCCGGTGACGCCGTCGGGGAGGACCGAGCCGAGCAGCCCGCCGACGGTGGCGCCGCCCACCCAGTACAGGTGCATGAACAGTTGCAGCAGCAGGATCCGGCGCCCGGGCCAGCCCCGTGCCTGCTCGCCGGTGGTGAGGGCGTAGGCCTCGTCGGTGAGCGCGAAGGTGCCGTAGGCCTTCCCGAGCCGGCCCCGGACCCGGTCCAGCGGGAAGGACAGCGCGTAGAAGACGTGCCGGAGGTTGACCAGCAGGGCGGTCGTGGCGACCGTCGCGAGCGGCGCGACGGCCGCGACCAGGCCGACCAGCAGGAACTCGAAGGAGCCCGCGTAGACGAACGCGGTGAACACGCTCGCCCACCACCAGGCCAGTCCCGACTGCGCCACCAGGACCCCGAAGGCCACGCCGAGCGGCACCAGCCCGAGCCCCACCGAGGCCGAGTCCTTGAACGCGGCCGCCGCCGGGTTCGGCCGCCTCGCGGCGGGCGGTGGCGGAGCGGGATCGGCGGTGGTGATCGTGGAGAGTGTTCCCATGCGGAAATTTTAGAATGTTTTCGGCCTTATATGGTTTCCGATCCCGCTCGTATGATCCCGCCATGAGCAATGAAATCCACCTCGATGCCATCGATCGTGAAATCTTGTTCCATCTGAGCCGGGACGGCCGCCTCACCAACGTCGACCTGGCCCGCCGGGTCGGGCTGACCCCGCCGCCGTGTCTGCGCCGGGTGAAGCGGCTGGAGGAGGGCGGCGTCATCGCGGGGTACCGGGCGGTCATCGACCCCGTCGCCCTCGGCCGCGGGCTGGAGGTGCTGATCGACGTCGAGGTCAGCGCCACCGACCGGAACACCTTCGAGGCCTTCGAGGCCACCGTCGCCGCCTACGAGGAGGTGATCGAGTTCCGCCGCATGTTCGGCCGCCCCGACTACTTCATCCGGGTCGCCGTCTCCGACCACGCCGCCTACGAGGCCTTCCTCACCGGCAGGCTGAGCGGCCTCCCGAACGTCCTGCGGCTCCAATCCCACCTCACGATGAAGACCGTCAAGACCGCGCCCTGAGCCCGGCCGGTCCGACCGGCGCGGCCGACACGCCCACGCCGTCCCGCGTACCAGAACGTCCGATTATCGACCCCCGGAGGAAGAAGCGTTGACCGTTCGTCAGTTGACGGAGGAGCGGGCGCCGCCCGCGTGATCCGGATGACCAGCCTTGAGAACGACCAGGAGCACGACGTGCGCATACTCTTCACCGGCCCGTCCGCGGCCAGCCACCTGTACCCGATGGTGCCCACCGCCCAAGCGCTGCGGGCCGCCGGACACCAGGTCCTGTTCGCCATCGCGAAGCCCGCGGCGAAGATCGGTGGGACCGGCTTTCCGGTCGTCGAGGTCGGCGACGGACTGACCTTGATGGAGTCCTTCGAGACCGTCCTCGGGGGGCCGGCGAACTACGCCATGCCGGACCGCACCCAGGACGAGATCCTCGACGTGGCCGGCGCCGCTTTCGCCCACGCCTCCCGCCCCACGGTGGACGGCCTGCTGGACGTCGCCGACGGGTGGGGTGCGGACCTGCTGATCCACGACTCGTGCATGGGGTCGGCCCAGCTGGTCGCGGCCAAGCTGAAGATCCCGGCCGCGCTGCAGAACTTCGGCTTCACCTCCGGCCTTGAGATGGCGGCGCGGCTGGCCACCCACTTCACCGACCTGTACGAGGCGCACGGGGTGGCCGGACCGGCTCCGACCACGCCGCTGGACATCGTCCCGGCCTCGCTCGGCGGCGACACGGGCGGGGTCCGGATGCGCTACCTCCCCTACAACGGCGGCGGCACGGTCCCGGCCGAGTGGCTGCGCCGGGGCGACCGGCCGCGGGTCGCCGTCACGCTGGGCACCGTGATCACCGGGGTCGACGGCCTGAAGGTCATCGGCCGGCTGGTCGAGGCCGCCGCCGGGGTCGACGCCGAGTTCCTGCTCGCCGTGGGTGACGCGGACCACAGCCTGCTGGGCACCCTTCCGGCCAACGTCCGGCCGCTGCCGTGGGTCCCGCTGGCGGAGCTGCTGCTGGTCTGCGACGCGGTCGTCCACCACGGCGGCTCCGGCTCCACCCTGACGGCGCTGCAGGCCGGCCTGCCGCAGCTGCTGCTGCCCCAGGGCGCCGACAACTTCGCGGTGGCCGACACCCTGGTCGGCGCGGGGGCGGCGCTCAGCTCGGCCGCCGGGGCGGTCGACACCGCGCTGCTCACCCGGCTGGTCACCGACCCCGGGCTGCGCGCGGCGGCCGGCCGCCTGCGGGCCGAGAACGACGCGCTGCCGACGCCGGCCGAGGTCGTCCCCGAGATCGAGGCGCTGGTGACCGCCGCCCGCTGACCCGCCGGGAGTCCGGTGCGGGCCCGGTCCGCCGTCGTGGCCGGGCCCGCACCGGTCCCACCCGCTGTCGCGGCCCGGTACGATCGCCGGATGAACTCGTACTGGCACGTCGTGCTGCCACCGCTGGGCGCCTGACCGGGCGCACCCGCTGACGGCTCACTCCCGCCGACGGCCTCCTCCCGCGACCCCGGCCGACCCGCGAGGCGGCCCGGGTATCCGCTTCGTGCGCCCGTTTCGAATCCAGTCCCACCACCGGAATTCGACGACGGAAGTCCACGACCGTGCCCAACCGCACCCACGCCCGTACCCGTACCCACGCCCGCGTCCCCGCGCCGACGCCCGCCCGCCGCCGGGGCCCGCTCGCCGGTCCGGCCGCCATCCTCGCCGCCGCCGTGCTGTGGGGCACCACCGGCACCGCCGCCACGCTAGGGCCCGCCGGGGCCCCGCCGGCGGCGAGCGGCTCGGCCGGGGTGGCGCTCGGCGGGCGGGAGCTCCAGCTGGGC
>NZ_JBFBDO010000214.1:0-4845 GCF_040683335.1 Kitasatospora sp. NPDC093806 | reverse complement strand
CCGCCCGCGGCATCACCGAGCTCGTCCACCCGGACGACGTACGCTGACCCGACTTCCGTGTGTCCCTCGTTCCTCTCCGCCCTCAGTCACCCAACGGAGCCCGCTGACATGCACGATGACCGCAGCCTGGTCGAAGCCCGCCTCAAGCGCGTCCTCGCGGAGCGCATCCGCCCGGCGCTCTACCCGGAGTCCGTCCCGCTGACGGTCTCGATCTGGACGGCGCCCGGCGAACCGGTCCCGGTCGCCGAGGGCCTGGCCGCGCCGCGCTCGGCGATCGCGGTCGGCGACGCCTGGGGCGCGCCCTGGGGCACCAGTTGGATCACCGTCGAGGGCACCGTGCCGGCCGCCTGGGCCGGGCGGACCGTCGAGGCGCTGATCGACCTCGGCTTCGACGCCAACATGCCCGGCTTCCAGTGCGAGGGCCTGGTCTACCGGCCGGACGGCACCCCGGTGAAGGGGCTCAACCCGCAGAACCAGTGGGTGCGGATCGCCGCCCCGGCGGTCGGCGGCGAGCGGGTGCTGCTGCACGTCGAGGCCGCGTCCAACCCGGTCATCCTGGACTACCACCCCTTCCTTCCCACCGAGTTGGGCGACCAGGAGACCGCCGGCGACCGGCCGCAGTACCGGCTGGAGCGGATGGACCTGGCCGTCCTCGACGAGACGGTCTGGGAGCTGGTGATGGACCTGGAGGTGCTCGGCGAGCTGATGGCCGAGCTGCCGGAGGACGGCGCCCGCCGCTGGGAGGTGCTGCGCGCGGTCGAGCGGGCGCTCGACCGGATCGACCTCCAGGACGTCAACGGCACGGCGGCGGCGGCCCGTTCGGAGCTGGAACAGGTGCTGGCCGCGCCAGCCGTGCCGTCCGCGCACCGGATCAGCGCGATCGGCCACGCCCACATCGACTCCGCCTGGCTGTGGCCGCTGCGCGAGACGGTCCGCAAGGTGGCCCGGACCACCGCCAACATGACCGCGCTGCTGGAGGACGAGCCGAACTTCCTCTACACCATGTCCCAGGCGCAGCAGTTCGCCTGGATCAAGGAGCACCGCCCGGAGGTGTACGCCCGGGTGAAGAAGGCGGTCGCGGAGGGCCGGTTCGTGCCGGCCGGCGGGATGTGGGTGGAGTCGGACACCAACATGCCGTCCTCGGAGGCGATGGCCCGTCAGTTCGTGCACGGCAAGCGGTTCTTCCTGGAGGAGTTCGGGGTCGAGAACCAGGAGGCGTGGCTGCCGGACACCTTCGGGTTCACCGGCGGCCTGCCGCAGATCATCCGCAACGCGGGCTCCAAGTGGCTGCTGACGCAGAAGATCTCGTGGAGCCAGATCAACAAGTTCCCGCACCACACCTTCCTCTGGGAGGGCATCGACGGGACCAGGATCTTCACCCACTTCCCGCCGGTGGACACCTACAACTGCTCGATGAAGGGCAGCGAGATCGCCCACGCGGCCCGCAACTTCAAGGACAAGGGGGTGGCCCGGCACTCGCTGGCGCCGACCGGCTGGGGGGACGGCGGGGGCGGCACGACCCGCGAGATGGTGGCCAAGGCGGCCCGGCTGCGGGACCTGGAGGGCTCGGCGACGGTACGCTGGGAGCGGCCGGCCGAGTTCTTCGCGAAGGCCGAGGCCGAGTACCCGAAGCCGCCGGTCTGGGTGGGCGAGCTGTACCTGGAGCTGCACCGGGCGACGCTGACCAGCCAGGCGCGCACCAAGCAGGGCAACCGGCGCAGCGAGAACCTGCTGCGGGAGGCGGAACTCTGGTGCGCCACGGCCGCGTTGCGCACCGGGCACCCGTACCCGTACGAGGCGCTGGACCGGATCTGGAAGACGGTGCTGCTGCACCAGTTCCACGACATCCTGCCGGGTTCGTCGATCGCCTGGGTGCACCGCGAGGCGGAGGCCACCTACGCCGCGCTGGCGGCGGAGCTGGAGGAGCTGATCGGGGCCGCCCAGCGGGCGCTGGCCGGGGATCCGGCGGGCGGGCGGGAGCTGGTGTTCAACGGCGCGCCGCACGGCCGTTCGGCGGTGCCGGCGGGCGGGGCGGCGGTCCCGGGCGGCGGACCCGGCGGTTGCACGGTGACGGCGCGGGCGGGCGGCGGGTTCGTGCTCGCCGACGGTCTGCTGCGGGTGGTGGTGGACGGTGACGGCCTGGTGGCGTCGGTGCTGGAGCTGGCGAGCGGCCGGGAGGCGGTGGCCCCGGGCACCCGGGCCAACCTGCTCCAGCTGCACCCGGACTTCCCGAACATGTGGGACGCCTGGGACGTCGACCAGTTCTACCGCAACACGGTCACCGACCTGACCGGGGCGGACGAGGTCGCGGTGTGCACCGAGGGCCCGGAGGAGGTGGCCGTCCGGGTGTCGCGGTCGTTCGGCTCCTCCACGGTGGTGCAGACGCTCACCCTGCGGGCGGGCTCGGGCCGGCTGGACATCGACACCGAGGTGGACTGGCACGAGACCGAGAAGTTCCTCAAGGCGGCGTTCCCGCTGGACCTGCACACCGAGCGGTACGCGGCGGAGACCCAGTTCGGCCACCAGTTCCGGCCCACGCACACCAACACCAGCTGGGAGGCGGCCAAGTTCGAGGCCTGCAACCACCGCTTCGTGCACCTGGCCGAGCCGGGCTGGGGCGTCGCGCTGGTGACCCCGTCGACGTACGGGCACGACGTGACCCGGACGGTGCGCGCGGCGGACGGCGGGACGACCACCACGGTCCGGTTCTCGCTGCTGCGCGCGCCGCGCTTCCCGGACCCGCGCACGGACCAGGGGGTGCACCGGTTCCGGCACGCGCTGGTGCCGGGCGCGGAGATCGGCGACGCGGTCCGCGAGGGGTACGCGATCGGGCTGCCGGAGCGGCGGGTCACCGGTTCGGCGGAGTCGGTGCGGCCGCTGGTGGAGTCGGACCACGGGGCGATCGTGGTCAGCGCGGCCAAGCTGGCCGACGACGGCAGCGGCGACCTGGTGGTGCGGGTCTACGAGGCCGGCGGCGGCCGGGTCCGGGGCCGGCTCGCGACCTCCTTCCCGCTGGCCGCGGTGGTCCCCTGCGATCTGCTGGAACGGCCGTGGGACGGCACCCGCGGCGAGGTCGCGGCGGACGGTGACGGGGTCCGGCTGGGCCTGCGGCCGTTCGAGTTGGTCACCCTGCGGCTGACCCCGTCGTCGGCGCCGTCGGCCTGATCCTGTTTGCTGTACCTGCCCGCCGCCCCCGCCCGCACCCGGGCGGGGGCACCCTTCCGTCCCTCCGGAGCCTCCCGCCGTGACCGCGTCCACCCCGCCGACCGCCGCACCGTCGGCCGCCGCACCGCTGTCCGCCGCACCGCTGTTCGCCGCGCTCGACATCGGCGGCACCAAGATCGCCGGGGCGCTGGTCGACTCCGCCGGGGCGCTCGGCCACCGGGTCCAGCTGCCGACGCCCGCCCGGGAGTCCGGCGCCGCCGTGCTGGCCGTGGTGCACCGGGTGCTGGACCGGCTGGCGGCCGCCCCCGAGTGGGCGGCCGTGACGGCCGTCGGGATCGGCAGCGCCGGGCCGGTGGACCTCGCGCACGGCACGGTCAGCCCGGTGAACATCCCCGGCTGGCGGGAGTTCCCGCTGACCGCCGAGGTCGCCGCGCACCCGGCCGTCGGCGCCCGCCGGGTCGCGCTGGCCGGGGACGGGGTGGCGATGGCCGCCGCCGAGCACTGGCGGGGCGCGGCGCGCGGCGCGGCCGACGCGCTCTGCCTGGTGGTCTCCACCGGGGTCGGCGCGGGTCTGGTGCTGGACGGCGCCGTCCGGCCCGGCCCCAGCGGCAACGCCGGGCACCTCGGGCACATCACGGTCGAGCTGGACGGCGAGCCCTGCCCGTGCGGCTCGCGCGGCTGCCTGGAGGGCATCGCCAGCGGGACGGCGATCGCCCGGCGAGCACTCGGCGAGGGCTGGCGGCCGGCCGGGGAGGACCGGTCGGCGCGCGCGGTGGCGGTGGACGCGGCGGCCGGCCATCCGGTCGCGGCGGCCGCCTTCGACCGGGCGGCGCGGGCGCTGGCCGCCGGGATCGCCGCCACCGCCGCGCTGGTGGACCTGCGGCGGGTGGTGATCGGCGGCGGGGTCGCCACCGCCGGACCGGTGCTGTTCGACCCGCTCGCCCGCCACCTGGACCGGTACGCGGCGCTGCCGTACGTCCGGGGGCTGGACGTCCGCCGGGCCGAACTCGGCACCGACGCCGGCCTGATCGGCGCCGCCGCGCTCTGCCGCTAGGGAGACCCTCCGCATGATCCCGTTCGCCCCGCTCGACAACCCGGTGCGCGCGTACGCCTGGGGCTCCGCGACCGCGATCCCCGCGCTCACCGGCACCCCGCCCACCGGGGCGCCGCAGGCCGAACTCTGGCTGGGCGCGCACCCGTCCGCGCCGTCCCGGCTGGACGACGGCACCGGCCCGCGCCCGCTGGACGAGCTGATCGCCGCCGCGCCGGAGGAGCTGCTCGGTCCGGCGACGGTGCGCCGGTTCGGACCGCAACTTCCTTTCCTGTTCAAGGTGTTGGCCGCCGAGCGGGCGCTGTCGATCCAGGTCCACCCCGACCGGGCGGGGGCCGAGGCGGGCTGGGCGGCCGAGCAGGCCCGCGGTGTGCCGCTCGACGCCCCGGAGCGGGTGTTCAAGGACCGCGGGCACAAGCCCGAACTGCTTTGCGCGCTCGGTGACTTCGAGGCGCTGTGCGGGTTCCGCCCGGCCGCCGCGACGGCCGCGCTGTTCGAGCGGCTGGCCGTCCCGCTGCTCGCCCCGTGGGCCGCCGCGCTGCGGGCGCGGCCCGCCGGGGAGGTGCTGCCCGCGCTGCTGCGGCAGGTGCTGGGCGGAACCCGCACAGCGCCTCGAAGTCACCGAGCGC
>NZ_JBFBDO010000213.1:0-5041 GCF_040683335.1 Kitasatospora sp. NPDC093806 | reverse complement strand
TTCTCGTCGGCTGCGGGGGTGTTCGGGCCGGCGGGGCAGGCGGGGTATGCGGCGGCGAACGCGTTCCTGGACGGGTTGGCGCAGCATCGGCGTGCGCAGGGCCTGCCCGCGCACTCCCTGGGTTGGGGGCTGTGGGACACCAGCGGCGGCATGACGGGTCGGCTCGGGGACGCCGAGCAGGCGCGCCTGGTGCAGTCCGGTGTGCGGCCGCTCTCACCGGCCGAGGGCCTGAGGCTGTTCGACACCGCGATCACCTCGGACCGTCCGCACCTGGTCCCGATGGGGTTGGACCGGTCGAGGCTCCGTGCCGGCCGGGAGGTCCCCGTCGTGCTGCGCGGCCTGGTGGGCGCCACGGCCCGCCCGGTCAGCCGGGCACAGGCGAAGTCGGGGGCGGCCTCGACGGACCTGGCCGGTCTCGCCGGCCCGGAGCGGGTCGAGGCACTGCTCCGGCTCGTGCGCTCCGACGTCGCGTCGATCCTCGGGTACGCGTCGGCCGATGCCGTTCCCGCCGACCGCGGCTTCCTCGACCTGGGCCTCGACTCGCTGATGGCGGTCGAGCTCCGCAACCAGCTCGGGAACGCGATCGGACTGCGTCTCCCGGCGACCCTCCTGTTCGACTACGGGACGCCGGCGGCCCTGGTCGAGTACCTGGCCGAGCGCCTCGCCCCGGCGGAGGAGAAGGGGAAGGAGAGCGGCGAGTCCCGGATCCTCGCGGAACTCGACCGACTGGAATCCCTGTTGACGAGCCTGTCACAGGAGGACCCGCTGAACGCCAATGTGACGAAGCGGCTCCAGGCACTGCTGGCCAAGCGGAATCCCGCACAGAAGTCCGCGGCGGGTTCCGCCGCGGAGGACCGGATCCGGTCGGCGACCGCCGACGATCTCTTCGATTTCATCGACAAGGAACTCGGCCGATCCTGAATCGGCAACCGCCCGACCAATTCCCCGGCGCCGGAACGCATAGGACTCTCGTTATGACCACCAATGAAGAGAAGCTCGTCGACTACCTGAAGTGGGTCACCGCCGACCTCCAGAAGACGCGCGAACGCGTGCAGGAGCTGGAGGCGGGTGAGCGCGAGCCGATCGCGATCGTGGGCATGAGCTGCCGTTACCCCGGCGGCGTCCGGTCTCCCGAGGACCTCTGGAACCTCGTGCTGACCGGTTCCGACGCGGTGTCCGGCTTCCCCACCGACCGGGGTTGGGACGTGGAGGGCCTGTACGACCCCGACCCCGACGCCGCGGGCCGGACCACCGTCAAGGAGGGCGGCTTCCTGCACGAGGCGGCGGAGTTCGACCCGGCGTTCTTCGGCATCGGCCCGAAGGAGGCGGCGGCGATGGACCCGCAGCAGCGGCTGCTGCTGGAACTCACCTGGGAGGCCTTCGAACGGGCCGGCGTCCGACCGGAATCGGCGCGCGGAGAGCAGGTCGGCGTCTTCACCGGGCTGATGTACCACGACTATTCGGCGCGGTTCCTCAGCATTCCGGAGGGCTACGAGGGATACATCGGCAACGGGAACGCCGGCAGCATCGCGTCCGGGCGCGTCGCCTACACCTTCGGCCTGGTGGGCCCGGCGGTGACGGTGGACACGGCGTGCTCGTCCTCGCTGGTGGCGCTGCACCTGGCGGCGCAGGCGCTCCAGCGGAACGAGTGCTCCATGGCGCTGGTCGGCGGCGTGACGGTGATGTCCACGCCGAGGACGTTCATCGAGTTCAGCCGTCAGCGCGGTCTCGCCACCGACGGCCGGTGCAAGTCCTATGCGGCGGACGCCGACGGCACGGGCTGGGCCGAGGGCGCGGGCATGCTGCTGGTGGAGCGGCTGTCGGACGCGGTGGCCAAGGGGCACAAGGTCCTTGCGGTGGTGCGTGGTTCGGCGGTGAACCAGGACGGCGCCAGCAGCGGCCTCACGGCGCCGAGCGGGCCCGCCCAGCAGCGGGTGATCCGGCAGGCGCTGGCGAGCGCCGGGCTGTCCACGCTGGACGTGGACACGGTCGAGGGCCACGGGACGGGGACGCGGCTGGGTGACCCGATCGAGGCGCAGGCGCTGCTGGAGACGTACGGGCAGGGCCGGGACGCCGAACGTCCGCTGTGGCTGGGCTCGTTGAAGTCCAACATCGGTCACACCCAGGCGGCTGCCGGTGTGGCGGGTGTGATCAAGATGGTGATGGCGATGCGGGAGGGTGTGCTGCCGCGCACCCTGCACGCCGAGGAGCGGTCCACGGAGGTGGATTGGGCCTCGGGTGCGGTGGAGCTGCTGACGGAGGCGCGGGCCTGGCCGCAGGTGGACCGCGCCCGGCGGGCGGGTGTGTCGTCGTTCGGCGTGAGCGGGACCAACGCGCACGTGATCCTGGAGCAGCCGGAGGCGGTTGCCCCGGAGAGCGAGGAGGTCTCGGTCGGGCTTCCCGCGGTGCCGGTGGTGCTGTCGGGCAAGTCCGTGGAGGCAGTGCGGGGTCAGGCTTCGGCGCTGTTGGAGCGGGTGCGCGGGGGTGAGGCGCGGGCGCTGGACGTGGCGTTCTCGCTGGCGACCTCGCGTTCGGCGTTCGAGCACCGGGTGGCCGTGGTCGCGGCCGATCGTGAGGAGCTGCTGTCCCGGCTCGCGGATGTCGTGTCGGGTTCGGCTACGGTTTCGTCGCCGGTTGCGGGGCGTCTCGGTCTGGTCTTCTCGGGTCAGGGGTCGCAGTGGCCGGGGATGGGTGGCGAACTGAGCGCCGTGTTCCCGGTGTTCGCGCGGGCGTACGAGGAGGTGTGTGCGGAGCTCGGTGTCGATTTGCCGTCGGACGAATCGATTCATCGGACGGGGTTCGCTCAGCCGGCGATCTTCGCGCTTGAGGTGGCCCTGTTCCGGTTGTTCGAGTCGTGGGGTGTGTCCGCTGGTGTTCTGGCGGGTCACTCGGTGGGTGAGATAGCGGCCGCGCACGTCGCGGGTGTGCTCTCGCTGAAGGATGCGTGTGCGCTGGTGGTGGCGCGTGGTCGGTTGATGGAGGCGCTTCCCGAGGGCGGCGCGATGGTGGCCGTCGGCGCTCCTGAGACGGACGTTCGCGAACTGCTCGCGGGCACCGACGGTGTGTGGGTGGCGGCCGTGAACGGCCCGTCGTCCCTCGTCCTGTCCGGCGAGGAGGAGCAGGTCCTGGCCGTGGCGGCCGCGGCGGCGGAGCGCGGCTTCCGTACTCGTCGTCTGACGGTCAGTCACGCGTTCCACTCGGGTCTGATGGATCCGATGCTGGAGGAGTTCAGGGCCGTCGTCTCGGGCCTGCGCTTCGAGGAGCCGACCGTTCCCCTGGTGTCGACCGTGACGGGCCGAGTGGAGACGGAGCTGTGGACGGACCCCGCCTACTGGGTCCGCCAGGTTCGCCAGTCGGTGCGCTTCGCCGACGCCGTGACCACCATGCTCGACCTCGGCACCGGTGCATTCCTGGAGGTCGGCCCCGACGCGGTGCTGTCCGGGATGGTCGCCGAGTGCCTGCCGCAGGACGGCCCAGCCCGCGCCGTGGTCCCCTCCCTGCGCCGCGACCGCGACCAGGCCCGCGCCGCCGTCGAGGCGCTGGCGCGTCTGCACGCGGCCGGCACCCCCGTCACCTGGGACGCGTTCTTCCAGGGCACCGGTGCCCGCCGGATCGACCTGCCGACCTACGCCTTCCAGCGCCGCCGCTACTGGCTGGAAGCCGGACCGGAGCAGGACGTCGAGAGCCTGGGCCTCGCCGGTGCCGAGCACCCGCTGCTCGGTGCGGCCGTCACGATGGCCGACGACAGCGGTGTCGTGCTGACCGGCCGGCTCTCCCTCGCCACGCACCCGTGGCTGGCCGACCACGCCGTGCTGGGCAGTGTGCTGCTGCCGGGGACGGGGTTCGTGGAGTTGGTGCTGCGGGCCGGCGATCAGGTGGGTTGTGGGGTGGTCGAGGAGCTGACGTTGGAGGCGCCGTTGGTGCTTCCGGAGCGCGGTGGGGTGCAGTTGCAGGTGGTGGTGGGTGCTCCGGACGGGTCCGGGGTGCGGGCGGTGGGTGTGTACTCGCGGCCGGAGGGTTCGGGGTCGGACGGGGCCGAGGAGGCGTGGCGTCGGCATGCGGCGGGTTCGCTGTCGGTGGGTTCGCGTTCGGCTGAGGCGATGCCCGTCATGGCGGGTGCTTGGCCGCCGGTCGGTGCGGAGGCCGTCGACCTCGACGGCTTCTACGAGCGGGCGGAGTCCCTCGGTTTCGCCTACGGCCCGCTGTTCCGCGGCCTCCGCCGGGCTTGGCGGCACGACGGCGACCTGCTCGCGGAGATCGCCCTGCCCGACAGCCCCGAGCTGCGGACGGCCGGCTTCGGCGTGCACCCGGCCCTGCTGGACGCGGCGGTGCAGGCGGTAGGCCTGACGTCGGCGGAGTCCGGCGGGACCCGGCTTCCGTTCTCCTGGTCGGGGGTGTCGCTGCACCTCGGCGGCGTGTCGAGCGCCAGGGTGCGGGTCTCCGAGGCGGGTTCGGACGCGGTCTCGCTGGAGCTGTCGGACCTCTCGGGGCGGACGGTGGCCTCGGTGGCGTCCCTCCTGCTCCGGCCGGTCTCGGCCGAGCAGATCGCGGCGGCGGGGGCGGACGCGACCGCGCCGCTCTTCGCCCTCGACTGGCCCGAACTCCCGCAGGCCGGTGCCGCGCTCGCCGCCGCGACCGGTGCCGCCGCGGCCGCCGGTGCTGCCGCACGGTACGCCGTCGTCGGCGCGGACGTCCTCGGCCTCGCGGCCACCGCGGCCGAGGGCGGCACGGTGGACAGCCACGCGGACCTCGATCGGCTGCTGTCCGCCGTCGCCGGCGGAGCGGACCTTCCGGACCTGGTCTTCCTGCCGGTCTCCGGCTCCGCGACGACCGGCCTCGACGCTGCCGCGGCCGTCCACGCGGTGACCACCGAGGTGCTCACCGCGCTCCAGCGCTGGTCCGAGACCGAGTGGGCGTCACGCGTCCCGCTGGTGGTGGTGACTGCTGGTGCGGTGGGTGTGGGGTCGGGGTCGGATGTGGTGGATCTGGGTGGTGCTGCGGTGTGGGGGTTGGTGCGTTCGGCGCAGGCGGAGTTCGCGGG
>NZ_JBFBDO010000212.1:0-5049 GCF_040683335.1 Kitasatospora sp. NPDC093806 | reverse complement strand
TGGTGCCCTGGCGGATGGCGAGTTCGGGTTCGTCGGTGGTGAGGGCGTGGGTGAGGGCGGTGCGGCTGGTCTCGGTGTCGTCGAGGTCGGCGAGGACGAAGCGGCCGGGGTGCTCGGCCTGGGCGGCGCGGACCAGGCCCCAGACGGGGGCGAGGGCGAGATCGGGCGTGTCGGTGGCCGCGACGGTGTGGGCGTTGCGGGTGACGACGACGAGCCGGGAGTCGGCGAGGTCCGGCCGGCCGAGGAAGCCCTGCACCAGGTCCAGCGTCCGGTACGCGGCGCTGCGCAGCCGGTCCGGCACCTCGGTCGCCGCCGCGTCCACGGTGGCCTCCACGACCACGACGGCGGGCGACTCGGCGGCGAGCGCCGTCCAGTCGGGGTGACCGCCGGCGGTGACCGGACCGGTGGTGACCAGGCCGGTGGCGGCTTCGGCCGGGAGCGGGAGCTTCGTCCACTCGACGGTGAAGACCACGTCGGAGGCCCGCCCGGCGGCGGCCAACTGCTCGACGGAGACCGGCCGCAGCCGCAGCGCGGCGATCGACAGGACCGGCGTGCCGTCGGTGTCGGCCAGGTCGATCCGGACGCTGTCCGTGCCGCTCCCCTCGGGGGCGACCTTCACCCGGACCGCCGTCGCGCCCGAGGCCTGGAGGCGCACGCCCTGCCAGGCGAACGGCAGCGACGGCCGGCCCGGCTCCACACCGTGCAGGAACTCGCCGAGGCTGAGCGTGTGCAGGGTGGCGTCGAGGAGGGCGGGGTGGAGGCCGAAGCGGGCGGCGTCGGCGTGGGCGGGTTCGGGGAGTTCGACCTCGGCGTAGACGGTGTCGTCGGCGCGCCAGGCGGTGGTGACGCCCTGGAAGGTGGGGCCGTAGTCGAGGCCGAGCGTGGCGAGGTGGTCGTACATGGCGTCGACGGGGACGGGGGTGGCTCCGGTGGGGGGCCAGGTGGTGAGCCCGGTACCCGCGTCGGTGGTCTCGGCGGCGTCGGTGGCTTCGGTGAGCAGGCCCTCGGCGTGGAGGGTCCAGGGCTGGTCTTCGTCGGTGCGGGAGTGGATGGTGAGCGGGCGGTGGCCGGTTTCGTCCGGGGCGCCGACGGCTGCCTGGAGCTGGACGGCCGTGCCCTCGGGGAGGACGAGCGGGGAGCTGAGGGTCAGCTCGTCGATCCGGTCGCAGCCGACCCGGTGGGCGGCCTGGAGGGCGAGTTCGACGAACGCGGTGCCGGGCAGCAGCGTGGTGCCGTGGACGGTGTGGTCGGCGAGCCACGGGTGCGTGCTGAGTGAGAGCCGGCCGGAGAGGACGAGCTGGTCGGTGGTGGCGAGCTGGGTGACGGCACCGAGTAGGGGGTGCTCGACGCCGGTCAGCCCGGCCGCGCTCAGGTCGGCCGTGGCCTCGACGGCGGCCACCCAGTAGCGCTGGCGGTCGAAGGCGTAGGTGGGCAGGTCGACGTGCGGACCGTCGGCGGGGAGGAGGGGCGTCCAGTCGACCTCGGCGCCGTGCGTCCACAGGGCGCCGAGGGCTTCGACGGCGGTCCGGGCCTCGTCGCGCTTGCGTCGGGCCAGGGGGAGGGCGGTGGCGCCGGGGAGGGTCTGGCGGGTGAGCGCGGTGAGGATGGCGTCGGGGCCGACCTCGATGTGGACGTCGGCGTTCGCGGTGCTGAGCGCCTCGGTGAAGCGGACGGTGTCGCGGACGTGCTGGACCCAGTGTTCGGGGTTGGTCACGTCGCCCGTGGTCGCTATAGGGGTGGTGGGGTTGTTATAGGTTATCGCGTTTGCGATGGCCCGGAACTCTTCGAGCATGGGGTCCATGAGCGGGGAGTGGAAGGCGTGGCTGACGCGCAGTCGCTGGCTCTTGCAGCCGAGCTGGTCGGCGATGGCGGTGACGGTGGCGTCGTCCCCCGAGATGACGGTCGCCGTGGGCCCGTTGAGGGCGGCGATGGAGGCCGCGTCCTCGTGTCCGGCGAGGAGCGGGAGGACGTCGGTCTCGCTTGCTTGGAGGGCGATCATTGCGCCGCCCTCGGGCAGTGCCTGCATGAGGCGGCCGCGTGCCTCGATGAGGCGGGCGGCGTCGGCCAGGCTGAAGACGCCCGCGACGTGGGCGGCGGCGATCTCGCCGATGGAGTGCCCGACGAGGACCTGCGCCCGTACGCCGAAGCTCTCCAGCAGTCGGTACGCCGCGACCTCGTAGGCGAACAGGGCGGGCTGGGTGTAGCGGGTCCGGTCCAGCTCCTCCGACTCGGTGTCGAAGCAGAGATCCCGGAGCGAACGGCCGAGCAGCGGGTCCAGCTCGGCGCACACGGCGTCGAACGCCTCCGCGAAGACCGGGAAGGCCGCGTACAACTCCCGCCCCATCCCGGCCCGCTGCGCCCCCTGCCCGGTGAACAGCACACCCACCCTCGGCCGGCCGGCGGCCGCGGCGTCCGTGTCGTCCGCCGCGACCTTGGCGAGCCCGGCGACCAACTCGCCCCGCTCGGTGCCGACGACCACCGCGCGGTACTCGAAGGTGCCCCGCCCGTGCAGCGCCCGGGCGACCTCGCGGTCGCCGAACTCACCGCCGCGCGCGGCGAACACGGCCAGCCGGTCCGCCTGCCCGCGCAGCGCCGCCGGGCTCGCCGCCGACAGCAGCCAGGCCATCGGAGCCGTCGGCTCCACCGCCGGGCGCTCGAACTCCGGCTCGGCCTCGCCCTGTTCGAGGACGATGTGGGCGTTGGTGCCGCTGATCCCGAAGGAGGAGACGCCGGACCGGCGGGGGTGGTCGGTCTGCGGCCAGTTCCGCTGCTCGGTGAGCAGTTCCACCGCGCCCGCCGACCAGTCCACGTGCGGGGACGGCTCGTCCACGTGCAGCGTCTTCGGCAGCACGCCGTGCCGCATCGCCATGACCATCTTGATCACGCCGCCGACACCCGCCGCCGCCTGGGCGTGCCCGATGTTGGACTTGAAGGAGCCCAGCAGCAGCGGCTGTTCGGCCGAACGGTCCTGGCCGTAGGTGGCGAGCAGCGCCTGGGCCTCGATCGGGTCGCCCAGGGTGGTGCCGGTGCCGTGCGCCTCGATCGCGTCCACGTCGGTGGTCGACAGTCCGGCCTGCGCCAGCGCCTGCCGGATCACCCGCTCCTGCGAGGGCCCGTTCGGCGCGGTGAGCCCGTTGCTGGCACCGTCCTGGTTGATCGCGGAGCCACGCACAAGAGCCATCACGCGGTGCCCCTTGGCCCGGGCCACCGACAGCCGCTCCAGCGCCAGCACACCGACGCCCTCGGCCCAGGAGGTGCCGTCCGCCGTCGAGGAGAAGGACTTGCAGCGGCCGTCGGGCGCCAGGCCGCGCTGCCGGCTGAACTCCAGGAACATGCCGGGCGTGGCCATGACGGTCACGCCGCCCGCGAGCGCGAGGTCGCACTCGCCCTGGCGGAGGGCCTGCGCGGCCAGGTGCAGGGCGACCAGCGAGGAGGAGCAGGCCGTGTCGACGGTGACGGCCGGGCCTTCGAGCCCGAGCGTGTAGGAGATGCGCCCGGAGATCAGGCTCCCGCCGCTGGTGGAGGCGAGCAGGGCGTTCATGCCGTAGTCGTGGTACATCACGCCCGCGAACACGCCGGTGCGCGAGCCGCGCAGCGAGCGCGGGTCGATGCCGATCCGCTCGATCGCCTCCCAGGAGGCCTCCAGCAGGATGCGCTGCTGCGGGTCGACGCCGACCGCCTCGCGCGGCGAGATGCCGAAGAACTTCGGGTCGAACTCGGCCGCGTCGTAGAGGAATCCGCCGCGTCGGCAGTACGAGGTGCCCTGGTGCTCGGGGTCGGGGTGGAAGAGGCCGTCGATGTCCCAGCCCCGGTCCTCGGGCAGGTCGGCGACGGCGTCCCGGCCGTCGGCCACCAGCTGCCACAGGTCCTCCGGCGAGGCGACCCCGCCGGGGTAGCGGCAGGCCATGCCGACGATCGCGATCGGTTCGCGGTCCTTCTCCCGTGCCTCCTGGAGCCGCTGCCGGGTGCTGTGCAGCTCGGCGGTGACGCGCTTCAGGTAGTCGACCAACTGCTCTTCACTGGCCATGGATGGTGTCCTTACTCGCTGTCGCCGGCTCAGGAGAGCCCGAGCTCGTTGTCGATGAAACTCAGCAGATCGGCGGCGCTGGCGGCCTCCAGCCGCTCGGTCACGTCCTCCGTGCCGACCGGGCGGATCAGCTTCTTCCAGCCGGCGAGCAGCTGTTCGAGGCGGGCGGTGATCTCCTCGCGGTGCCCGGCCGGGTCGCCGGTCCCGTCCCCGCCGCCGGCCGTCGCGTCGGCGCCGGCCGCCCCGGCCGCCGCCAACGCGGCCTCGACGGCGTCGAGTTCGGCGAGGATCCCGCGTCCGGCGGTCGGCTCGGCGGGCGGCGCGAAGGCGCCGAGGAGGTAGCCGGCCAGCGCGACCGGGCTCGGGTAGTCGAAGACCAGCGTGGCGGGCAGCCGCAGCCCGGTGGCGGCGTTCAGCTGGTTGCGCAGCTCGACCGCGGTGAGCGAGTCGAAACCGAGCTCCTGGAAGGCGCGTTCGGGTGCCACGGCGTCGGCCGAGGCGTGACCGAGGACGGTCGCCGCCTTCTCCTGGACGAAGCGCAGCACGGTCGCCTCGCGCTCGGCGGCGGGCAGCCCGGCGAGCCGTCGCTCCAACTCCACCCCGCCGGCGCCGGTGGCGCCCTGCGCGGTGGTCCGGGCGGGTGCGGGGCGCAGGGCCCGCAGCAGGGCGGGGAGTTCGTCGGTGCGGTTGCGCAGCGCGGTCGGGTCGATGCGCAACGGGACGAGGACGGGGTGGGTGGTGGTGAGGGCGGTGTCGAGGGCGGCCAGGCCCTGGGCCTCGGTGAGCGGGGGCAGGCCCTGGCGGCGCATCCGCTCCAGGTCGGCCTCGGTCAGGCCCTCGCTCAGCCCGGTGCGCGTCTCCCAGAGCCCGTAGGCGAGGGAACTCGCCGGCAGGCCTTCGGCGCGGCGGTGGGTGGCGAGGGCGTCGAGGAAGGCGTTGGCGGTGGCGTAGTTGGCCTGTCCGGCGGCGAGGACCATGCCGCCGGCGGAGGAGAAGAGGACGAAGGCGGTGAGGGGGAGGTC
>NZ_JBFBDO010000211.1:0-5116 GCF_040683335.1 Kitasatospora sp. NPDC093806 | reverse complement strand
GGTGCGCACCACCCACCCACACCACACCCACCACCCCACCCACCCCCCTCACCACCCAACTCCACACCACCCTCGACCTCATCCTCCAAGGCATCAAAACCACGGAAACCACGCAAGCAGAGGCCTGACAACGGGAACAGGGGGCAGACACCAGGACGGCGGAGACGACGACAGACACAGCGGGGACGACAGGCTGACACCCAGACAGACCACCACTACCCTGCTCCCGTGACCGACCCCGCACAGCTCCCACTGCTGTTCCTCGACGTCGACGGACCACTCATCCCCTTCGGCGCCACATCCGGGCACTATCCGACCTACACAACCGGACCCCACACGAACCCACTCCTCAGCAGGCTCAACCCCGACCACGGACGCCAACTGGCAGCACTCTCATGCCAGCTCGTGTGGGCAACAACCTGGACCACCGACGCCGACGAATGCATCACCCCCCTCCTCGGCCTCCCCCAACTCCCCGTAGTCACCTGGCCCGAACCCTCCGACACCGACGACCAGGACGAACGACACGGGCTCCACTGGAAAACCCGCACCCTCATCCAATGGGCCCAAGGGCGCCCCTTCGCCTGGGCCGACGACGAGATCACCGACACCGACCGCGCCTGGGTCGCCCACCACCACCCAGGACAAGCCCTCCTCCACCGCGTCGACCCCCGCCACGGACTCACCCCCCACGACTACGCAACCCTCAACACCTGGCTCACCCAACACACCTGAACACCAAAACCTCAGAACGCAGACACCGCCCGAGAAGTCAGCGGAGGCCTGAGACCGCGTTTGAGATCTCAGTTGGCGATGTGGGCAAACTCGGAAACCCGGTTGACCTGGGGTGAATGATGAGGGCGTGATCTCCAAGGAATGTGCCGTCGGGCTTGTCGAGTCCCTGCTGGCCAGAGAGTGGCTGACATGGGCAGGGCCGGTCCCGGAGCTGGCCGTCTATCGCGTGGAGGAGCATGCGATCGGCTGGCTCGTCTTCTGGAACTCAGCGGAGTACGCCCGTACCCGTGATCTGCGCGACAACCTGGTAGGCAGCGGTCCTTACCTGGTGGACCGGCACGACGGGAGTATCCACCATGTCCCGGCCACCGCGATGGCTGGGGACTGGGAATTGCTCTACCTCCGGCAGGTCAGAGGGGGAACAGCGTCCGACCCTCTGGTCATCGCGCTCCAGAAGATCCTTCGCTCCTCCGGAACGACAGCGGCCATGCACTACCTCCGCCGCCAGGCACCTCTACTCGGACTGCAGGACGTGAAGGTGTTCGTGTCTGCGGTGTCGGGTGGGGTGCGGCCTCCGGACGAGCTGGTGAGTCTCACCTGGAAGCGTGATGCCTGTTCACGCCCGGACATCGAGACTCTCACGGGCCCAGTCACGGACCAATGAGTGACAGACGCCGCGGTCCTGGTCGGGTGGCCGGGCGCCCTCGGGTGAGGCGGCGGACCACATCGAAGCCTCTGGTAGCAGCGGGCGCCGTATCGGCGGTGCGGACGAACTGCGAGTCGATCAGGCCCGCGCTCGGCTCCGCGTCGCGGCCGTCGGCTTCACGGACCTTGCCGCGCAGGGCGTCATGGATGCGCTCAACGGCACCCTCGTCGCGCCACCACGTGAAGTACCAGTACACCGTCGGCCACGGGGCGAAGTCCTTCGGCACCTGCCGCCAGGCACACCCGGTCCGCACCACGTAGAAGATCGCGTCCACGATCCGCCGCTGCGGATGCTTCTCCCGACGCCCGCCCTTCGGTCCCACCCGCGCCAGCGGTAGCAACGGCTCCACCAGCGCCCACTGCTCATCCGTCAGGTCCAACAGATGAGCACCCCTACCACCGCTCACGGTGAGCTCAACGACCGCCTCAACAACGGGACACGGCAGATCTCAAACGCGGTCTGACAGCATCCACCACGATGTGGCACGTGCGGCCGTTCTCTTGAGCCATCACGATCAGGGCGAACCGAACAGGGACAAGGCGACATGGGTGGTGTCCTCGACGCGCAGGGCCGGGAGCCCTTCCGGAACGGTCAGCCGGACGAGGTCTCCACCGTCACCCCGACGCAATGGTGCCGAAGCCGGGAGGCCACGAGTTCCATCTCGACGAACGTGCCCACGAGGCCGGTCGTCCTCAACTCGTCCGCCATAACCCGCGCTTGTACCAGTGGCAGCCCGTATACCTCCCGAAGAGCACGAAGAACGGGCACCGCACTCGCCCCGGGCTCCGCAAGCCACAGCCGGGCGGGGCCGTACTCCGCCAACAGAACCCGGCGGATCTCCTCCGGAGTCACCTCGCCGAAGTCCTCCTCGCACCAGGCGACATGGCAGGACTGGCTCTGTCCCGTAATCGGTGGTAGCCGTCTGTGATTCAGGTGAGGAGGATGCGGTGTCGGAGAAGGGCGAAGCCGGCCCGGCCGTGCATCTGCCGCATGATCCTCTTGGTGTGGGTGTTCACGCCTTCGGTGCGGCCGTTGTGGTGGGGCAGGGTGAGGCCGGCATCGACCGCGGCGCGGTCGAGTTCGAGGCCGTTGCAGAAGCTCTGCAGGTAGGGCTGGTCGGCAGCGCGGGCGGCGGCGATCCACTCGGTGAGCTTGGCGTCGTTGCCGGGAGTCGGGGTGAGGAGTTCGGCGAACGAGCGGACGAGCCCTGCGAGGTCGGTCATCTCCGGGCAGGCGGCGGTGAGGATCTTGAGCAGGTCGGTGTCCTTGTCGCGTAGTCGGTCGGGGCGGGTGAGCATGAGGCGGGCGAGTCGGCGTGAGCTGATCACCGGGAGGACGCTCTCGGCCCGGCCCTGAGTGATGTAGCGGCCCAGCAGGTTGGCACTGCCGGTGTAGCCCAACTCCTTGATCTCGCGCAGGAGGTGGGTGACGGGCACCGCCGGATCCTCGGCCCGACGCCTGTGCAGGTGGTCGCGGTAGGGGTCGACGAGCGTGGGCCGGTACTGCGGCGCCCGTCGCAGGCCCTCGGGCTCGGGCGTGCGTGCGTATCGCTTGACGGTGTTCAGGGCCAGGTTCAGACGGCGGGCGCACTCGAGCAGGCCCGCGCCCTTGCCGAGCAGGTCGTGGACCTGGTGCCATCGCTCCCGGGTGGTCGCCGCGCGCACGCCTTCCGGACGGGGCGGATTCACAGTGGCCCAGCACGCGGAGTGCGCCCGCACCTCCTTCAGGACGGTCTCGCAGAGATTGCGCCAGATGTGCCACCGGTCGCCGACCTGCACCGCTTCGGGCAGAGCGCGGCGGACGGCCTCGCCGTAGGCCCCGGAACCGTCCCGGCACACGATTTCGACGCCGGGGTGCTCACGCAGCCACGTCTCCAGAGCGTCGGCACCGCGCCCGGGCAGCACGTCGATCCGCTCACCTGTCTCAGCGTCGATCAGCACGGTCGCGTACCGGCAGCGGCGACGCAGGGCGAAGTCGTCCACGCCCAGGATCCGCGGCGCCCGCCGCGCGGGCAGGGATATCCGCAGCAGCATCCGCAAGGCCGTGGACCGGGAGACCGGCGCGGCCAGCGCCATCAGCAGCCGCGACGCGGCCCGGCCCGCTAACTCCTTAACCACCAATCCGAGTTGGGCCGAGAGGCGGCTCGTTCGGCGCTGGTAGCGTTCCAGCAGACTGGGCACCTGCTCACGGAACGTCTGCCACCGACAGCCCAGTACCGGGCAGGCCAGTCGACGGACGCGCACCGCCACAAGCACCCGCCGACCGTCCGTCGGCACGTCCGCAAGTGTCCGGTGGTGGAAGCCGTGCACCCGGTCCGTCGGCGCCCCGCAGGCCGGGCAGGGCACCGGACCGTCCTGGGTCCGGGCCACCACCCGAATCACCTCGCCCTCGTCCACCACGTCCTCGATCACCAGCGGCGACAACCCGGAAAACACCGTGCCCACAAGCTCGTTGACATCTGCCACAACCTGTCAACGATGCCCGTCACGCTTCGTTACCACCGATTACGGGACAGAGCCGCAGGACTGACAGGCCCCCTTGGTTCCCCACCACAACCTCCCGCCGAGGATGAACTGGCCGGTGTCACGCATCAACACACCGCCACATGCCTCACACCGCGTCGCGATCTTCACACCCTGAGTGATCACCGCGAACTCCTCACCATCGGACCCTGCCCCGGATCGTGCCGAAACAGAACCGCCCCGTCGACCGGGTCGATACAGAAGCACCCACGGACACGACGCCGACGCATCGGCCCCTCCAGATGGGCCATCCGGACACCGGGCCCGCACCAGACCATCCCCGGGCCACGCTCGGACAGGCGGCTGTCCGCGACAATAACCCCGTGACAGAAGCCCCTACCTCGCCGATACCCGTCATCCTCGGCATAGACGACCTCCGCCGCCTCCCTCGGGCCACGCGGATCGCCCGCACCAGCCGCGAAGGCGTCCAGCTTCTGGAAGCGCACCGCGGCAGCTTCATCGACGAGCTGTGGCTCGACCACGATCTCGGTGGCGACGACACCATCATGCCGGTGGTGACCCTCCTCGAAGAGGCCGCCTTCAACGGACAGCCCTTTCGAATCGGAGCCGTCTTCGTCCACAGCGCCAACCCCATCGGTGCCGAAACCATCGTCAGGTCACTCAACCGCTGGAACTACCACGTCCAGCGGGCGACAGCCTAGTGCCGCATCAGGCAACGTTTGTCCTGGCGACGACTGTGCGTGGGCGCTCGTCGGCGGCGTGCTTGTTCCGCCCGATGATGTAGCGGCGGATCATGCTGCCCTGTTCCTTGTGGCAAGGGTGTTGGCGGAGCACCAGCTCAACCGGGTCCGCGAACAGCACGCTGCCGTCCACGCACCCGGGTCCCGGTGCTCGCCGCCACCGCCGAGCACCGCAGGGCGGACCAGGCCCCGGCCCTTCGCAGCTTCGCCACCGGTCTCCTCCAGGATCTCGATGCGGTCGTCGCCGGCCTGACAAAGCCCGAGGCCAACGGAGGGATCGACCACGCCCCGCCGTCCCTGCGCGTCCCGGGTCCGGCCGGTGGCCCGCTGCCGGGCGAGCGCGCTCCGCACCGCCGCCTAAGGCGTGTCTGATAATTGATCTTGTGGCAGGTCGAGGCGAGTTGACGGACGCGGCGTGGGCGCGGATAGAGCCCTTGTTGCCGCAGGTGGAC
>NZ_JBFBDO010000210.1:0-5154 GCF_040683335.1 Kitasatospora sp. NPDC093806 | reverse complement strand
ACGCGCGCGCCGGGCCGACGCCGCCGACCGGCAGGCGATCGCCCGCACCGCGCTGGCCGGCCTGGACGTCCGGGCGCACCCCGCCTCGTACCTGGTGTGGCTCGGCCTGGAACCGCACCAGCGCCCCGATCACGTCGTGGCCGCCCTCGCCGAGGAGGGCATCCTGGTCTCGACGGCCGACGCCTTCGCCACCGGCCCGCACCGCCCGTCCGCTCTCCGATTGGCCCTGGCCACCCCGCCGATCGACGAACTGGCGCCGGTGCTAAGGAGGTTGAGAGCGGCGATCGAGGCCATCGCGCCGTAGCGGGAAATCGATGGCGCGAAATGGCCCCGCGGTCGCCTATCCTCTACGTCAGGTTTCGGGCAGGGGGCCCGGGTTGGCTTTTGGGGGTTTGTGTGGTCACCGGTCGCGTGGTGCGGTACGACAGCGTTCGTGGGTACGGGTTCATCGCTCCCGACCACGGTGGAGAGGACGTCTTCCTACATGTCAACGACATGCTGATGCCCGAGTCCATGGTGCATTCGGGTCTGGTCGTCGAGTTCGAGATGGAGGAGGGCGACCGCGGGCTGAAGGCCTCCGCCGTGCGGTTGCCCAAGGGGGCGCTCGCCCGGCCGGCCGCTCCGGTGGCGGCCACGGCCGCCACCCGGGTGGTGAACGACGGTGACGACGTCGAGTGCGACGTCCTCACCTCGGCGGAGTTCCTGCTGGAGGTCACCGAGCTGCTGCTGGAGCAGACGCCGTCGCTCACCGGGGAACAGCTGCTGAAGGTGCGCAGCGCGATGCTGCAGTTCGCGAAGGGGCACGGCTGGACCGAGGGCTGAGACCGGCCCGTACGCGTCGGGGCGCCTCGCCGGGTCGGCGGGGCGCCCCTTCGTATCGGGCCGGGCAGGGCGAAGGTGCTGGGCAGGGCAGGGCAGGGGTCAGAAGAGCACGTCGGTGCAGGAGTAGAAGGCGTTCGACGTGTCGGCGACGTCCCAGACCGCGACGACCACGTGGTGCCCGGTACGGCCGGTGGGGAGCGTGCCGGTGTGGGTGGTCCTGGCGGCGGGCTGGCGGCCGTTGTAGGGAACGGTCAGGAACGGCGTGAGGTCCAGGCTCGCCCTGGTGATCTTCTGGGTCGGGTCGTAGCCGGGCTTGGTGAGGAAGTAGCGGAAGCTCGTGGTCGAGTGCCGGGCCTCGATCTCCCAGGTGAAGGTCTGCTGCCCGCCGGCGGTCACCTTGGTGGTCGGCCAGGTGCCGTTGCGCGGGTTGTCCAGCGGCGCCCAGCGCGCGTCGGCGCCCGCGCAGATGGTGCCGTCGGCGGGGCCGCGGGTCGGGAAGCCCTTGGGGCCCTCGACGCTCTGGGGTTCCCACTCGATGTCGCCGCAGTTCTTGACGACGCCCGCGCCGCAGAGGGCGGAGCGGCTCGGCGGCAGGTTGATGAAGCCGTGCGACTGGGCCGGGACGGCCAGCGTGAGCGGGACGGCCAGCGCGGCCAGGGCCGCGCCGACGATGTGACGTCTGCGCATGGTGCTCCTCCGTGGGGGTGGATGGAGAGTGCGCCTGACGCAGGGCGCGCGCGTGGGGTGCGCGTGGGGGTGCGCGGCCGTGGGGATCCCGGCAGGCCTGCGGCAGGTGGGTGCCCATACCGTAGGGAGCACCACCCTGACCGTCAATGGTCTGGACCAGTCTGCGGAGACGGTCGGTGATTTGTGCAATGCCGCCAACGTCCAGGACAACGCCGGGAGTTGACTCCGTCCACCGCCGGGCGCCGGCGGTGGACGGAGTCAGCGGCGGATGGTCGGGGTGGACTCGCCGGAGGCGCGCAGCCGGTTGTGCGCGTGCAGCCAGCGCAGCTCCGTCCCGCAGGCGCGCAGCACCGTGCCCAGGGCGTGGCGCATCGCCGCGTCGACGGCCGCGCGGGCGGCGGCGGCCGGGGCGGCACCGGGCAGGGCGCTGTCGGCCAGGTCGGCGAGGCGGCGGGACGGGTTCCAGCCGAGGTCCGCGGCTTCGTCCCCGGTGACCCCGGTATCCGTGCCGTCGTCCGGTGGGCACGGGCCGAGGGTGACGCCGGTGGCGCCGAGGTGGGCGGCCAGCGGGAGCCCGGCGAGCGTGGCGCTGCGCCGGACGGCGTCGATGAGGTCGGCGGGGAGGCCGAGTTCGGCCGGGGTGCGGCCCGGCGACCGGTGGACCAGCGCGTCCGGCGGCACCCGCAGGCCGTCGCCGGCGGCGACCGGGCCGCTGACGTTCAGACCGCGACCCGAGCGGTCGGGGTCGACGTCCAGCCCGAAGGCCGGCAGGAACTCGGCGAGCGCGTTCGCCATCGCCGTCTCGACCACCTGCCGGGCCGAGCCCGCCGCGTGACCCGGCTCCGCCATCGCCGCGGCGCCCGTCAGGCGCGGTGCGGGCAGCCAGTCGACGACGGCCGACCCGGGCCGGCGGGTGGGCCCGTCGGCGGCGCCCGCCGGACGGATCCGCACGCCCGGCCCCTGGTCGCCGAAGGCGATCGGCAGGCCCGCGAGCAGCACGGCGTCGGTGAGGCGGTCGGCCAGGGCGGGATCGACTCGCCCCGACGGCGGGCCGCCGTCGGCCGGGGCGGCGGACGGCTGCCGGTGCGACGGGAGGCTCAACGGTGCGGGCCCTTCTGTACGGTCCGGGCGGATGGGGGCACTGGTGCATCCGGCGCCTTGTCGAACTCCCGTTCCCAGCGGCCCGGGGCGCCAAACGCCGGGCGCCGTCGGCTCGTCGGGCGGCCGCCGACGCCCCGGCCGGCCAGGGCCGGGCGCGCACGAAGCGTGCCGAGGGCGCGCGCTGCTTCGTGCACCACTGGATCGGCGAGGTCCGGCGGGACCGGTGGGCGGCCCCGGCGCGGGAGGGCGTACTCCGACGGCCGCCCGGACCGGCCGGAAAGACGCAGCTCAGCGCGGCGGGCGCGAGCCACCGGTGGCCGCGCGCGGGCGACGGCCCGGCGAAACCGGCGTGCGGGAGCCCGTCGGTCCCCGCCCGCACCACGGGGCGCTCCCGCCCCACCCTTGGCCCGGGCCCCGGCGGTCCGCACGATCTCAGGTGTCCGGCCGCCCGCCCGGCCGACCGGCACCTGGCACCTGGCACCTGGGAGGACTCCATGTCGATCTCGCGCATCCGCAGGACCACCACCGCGACCGCCGTCGCCGCCCTCGCCACCGTCTCCCTCCTCCTCGCGGGCAGCGGGGTCGCCTCGGGCGCGACCCGCGCGTTCAGCCGCTTCGACGACGGCAGCTTCGAGACCCCCAAGATCGCGGCGAACTCCTTCCAGGGGTTCACCGCCGGCCAGGTCATCGGGCCGTGGCGGGTCGCCGCGGGCTCGGTCGACCTGATCGGCGCCGGCTACTGGCAGGCCGCCGAGGGCGACCAGTCGGTCGACCTCAGCGGGAGCAACGCCGGGACCGTCACGCAGACCTTCACCACCACGCCCGGCACGACGTACTCGGTGACGTACTCGATCGCCGGCAACCCGAACGCCGGGCCGGTGGTGAAGACCGGGCAGGCGCTGGTCGACGGCCAGCTGTTCCAGGACTTCACCTTCGACACCACCGGCAAGACCCTCGCCGCGATGGGGTACGTCACCCGGCAGTTCACCTTCGTGGCGACCGCCGCCTCGACCACGCTGGCGTTCCGCAGCACCACCAACAGCAACGCCGGGCCGGTCCTGGACAACGTCCAGGTCCTGCCCTGCACGCCCTGCCCCACCTGCGGCTGAGCAGGTATTCGACGCCACCGGACCCCGCTCGACCGCGGCCGGGCGGGGTCCCGCGATGCCGCGGGGGGCGGCCGCGGCGAGCAATGGGTAGTGGCCCCCATTGATCCCCGCAGCGTTTCGGAGGTCCGCTGGGCAGCGGGTCCCGGGCTGCCCTCCCCCGGTGTCGCGGGCCCCGGCACGGTCCTCCCCCGTCGAGCCCATCGAGCAAGGCCAGGTGAACGGCATGCACGACCCCCACAGACCGGTGCGTCCGTCGGTCCGGCGGTCCGCGATGTACCTGCGGTGCCGCCCCTACGACGCGCGGGAGGCCCAGTACGTGCGGACCTCGATGGAGCTGCTGGCGGCACGGTTGGGGCTGCCGCTGCCGGATGTCTACGCCGACCACGGGCTGAGCACGCGCGGTCCGCTGCCCTCCCTGGAGCACCTGGTGTCGGCGGCCGAGCAGGGCTGGGTGGACGTCGTGCTGGTGCCGGGGCCGTTCGTGTTCGCGCTCGACGACCGCGCTGCGGCGGACACCGTCCGGCGGCTGGCGCGGGCCGGTTGCGAGGTCGTCGAGGCGCCGGGCCGGGTCGTCCGGCCCCGCGGCGTGCTCCGGGACGGCGTGGCGGCGTATGGGGTGCGGGGGTGCGACGGTCCGGCGCACGACGTACGGCCCGCCCGGGACGGAGCGGGTCCGGGACCGGGACCGGCGGCGTACCAAGCGGTGTGATCCGGTGCCCGCCCGGCGTGCGCGAAATCGGCGGGCCCACCCGCTGGACGGGGCCGGGCCGGACGCGGGCATCATAGGGGCATGCCCGCTCAGACTGGATGCGCCCGCGCCCGGGGAACCGGCCGCCCGGGCGTCCGGCACGGTTCCGGGCGCGGCCCGGCGGCCCGCCGATGACGCCGTCCCGACCGTCGGCCGCCGCCCCCTCCACCGGTCCCGGCACGACCGGCCCCTCGACCAGCCCCTCGACCGGTCCCTCGGACGGGGCCGTCATCGTGGGCCGTGACCGCGAGCTCGCCCGCGCCGCCGACGTGCTGTCCCGGCCGCCGGCCGTCCTCGTCGTCGAGGGCGAGGCCGGGGTCGGCAAGTCCGGACTGGTCGCCGAGGCCGTCCGCGCCCAGGCCCGAGCCGGACGCACCGTGCTCACCGGCCGCTGCCACCCGCTGCGCGAGCCGGAGCCGTTCGGGCCGGTGGCGGACGCGCTGCGGGACGCCGCCGCCCTGCTGCCCCCGCGGGCCGAGCTGCCGCCCAGCACCGGAGCGCTGGGCTGGCTGCTGCCCGACCTCGCCCCGCTGCTGCCCGCCGCGCCGTCCGGCGGCGACGGTCTGCTGTCCGCCCGGCGGCTGCTGGCCCAGGGGGTGCGGGCGCTGCTGGCGGCGCTCGACGACCCGGTCCTGGTGATCGAGGACCTGCACTGGGCCGACGACGCCACCCTCGACCTGCTGCTCC
>NZ_JBFBDO010000209.1:0-5166 GCF_040683335.1 Kitasatospora sp. NPDC093806 | reverse complement strand
GGACCCTGGCACCGGTCGGCGCCCGACGGAAGACGGCGGACGGCGGCTATCCGCCGCCGTCGCCGATCGACAGGACCACCGCGGTCGCGTGGCCGCCCGGGGCCTCGTAGGCGACGGTGTCGCCGGCCCGGCAGCCGAGCAGCACCTGGCCGAGCGGGCTGTCCGCGGTGACCAGGGTCGGGTCCAGCTCCTCGGCCAGCTCGCCGACCTGCACGGTCATCTCGGTGTCGTCCGCGAAGCGCACCGTCACGGTGCTGCCCACCCCGACCGTCTCGGTGCTCGGGGCCCCCGCGGCCGCCCCCTCCCGCAGCCGCCCCTCGATCTCCGTGATCCGGTCCGCCAGCCGGTCGAGCACATCGGCCCGCTGCAGTTCGTCGGCCTGGTCGGCCCGGTCGCCGACCTCCTCGTCACCGCCCCGCAGGGTGGCGGCCACCGCGTCGCGCTCGGTGCGCCGCTCGGCGAGCTCCCGTTCGAGCGCCTCCCGCGCGACGGCGCTGATGGGCTCGGGTCCACCGGTCATTTGCTGCTCCCGTTGTCCAGCCGGACGGTCGAAACCTCACGAGTCGACATCACGAGTCGAAGCGTCACGAGCCGAAGCACCATGAGTCGAAGCACCATGAGTCGAACATCACGAATCGATGACGGCATTCCGAACATATCAGCCAATCCCGCCCTCCACTCGGCGGCGGATCCACCCCTCGGCGACCCTCCGCGACGACCCCGCGACAGCCCGCCCACCGGCCCCGCAGCGGCCCCGCGGCCTCCGGCGGCGGGAGCGCCGGGCGCCCGCGGAACACCCGCGGAGGCGGTGTCAACGACCCGGGGCGAACCGGTCGGCCCGGCGAGTCGGCGGCGCCGACCCGCTAGCCTGGACGGCTTGTGCCCCCCGCGTCCCCCGACGCCGCCGAAGAGGAGTCCGCCGCCGTGTCCGACAGCTTCGCCCACCTGCACGTCCACACCGAGTACTCGATGCTGGACGGGGCGGCGAAGAACGGCAAACTGTTCGCCGAGGCCGAGCGCCAGGGCATGCCGGCCATCGCGATGAGCGACCACGGCAACATGTTCGGCGCCTACGAGTTCTTCCACGCCGCCGCCAAGACCGGGGTGAAGCCGATCATCGGCATCGAGGCGTACGTCGCCCCGTCCTCGCGCTTCCACAAGAAGCAGGTGTTCTGGTCCCCCGGCGGCCAGCGGCCGGCCAGCTCCGACGGCGAGGGCGGCAAGGACGTCTCCGGCGGCGGCCGCTACACCCACATGACGATGTGGGCGCAGAACGCCGCCGGCCTGCGGAACCTCTTCAAGCTCTCCTCGCTCGCGTCGATGGAGGGCTACTACATGAAGCCCCGGATGGACCGCGAGCTGATCGCCGCCAACGCCACCGGCATCATCGCCACCACCGGCTGCCCGTCCGGCGAGGTGCAGACCCGGCTGCGGCTCGGCCAGTACGAGGAGGCGGTCAAGGCGGCGGGCGCGTACCAGGACATCTTCGGCAAGGAGAACTACTTCCTGGAGCTGATGGACCACGGCCTGTCCATCGAGCAGGACGTCCGCGAGGACCTGCTGCGCCTGGCCAAGCAGCTGAACATCCCGCTGCTGGCCACCAACGACTCGCACTACGTCACCGCCGACCAGGCGGACGCGCACGACAGCCTGCTCTGCGTCGGCGTGGGCAAGAACAAGGACGACCCGAACCGGTTCAAGTTCAACGGCTCCGGCTACTACGTCAAGACCGCCGAGGAGATGCGCGAGCTGTTCCGCGAGCTGCCGGAGGCGTGCGACAACACGCTGGCGATCGCCGAGCGGGTCGAGTCCTACAAGGAGGTCTTCACCTACGTCGACCGGATGCCGCAGTTCGACGTGCCCGAGGGCGAGACCCAGGCCTCCTACCTGCGCCAGAAGATCGCGGCCGGCCTGCAGCACCGCTACGGCGACAACCCGAGCCAGGAGGTGCTGGACCGGGTCGAGCTGGAGATGGGCGTGATCACCCCGATGGGGTTCGACGCCTACTTCCTCGTGGTCGCCGACATCTGCCAGTACGGGCGGGACAACGGCATCCCGGTCGGCCCCGGCCGAGGCTCGGCGGCGGGCTCGATGGTCTCGTACCTGACCGGCATCACCCAGCTGGACCCGCTGGAGCACGACCTGCTGTTCGAGCGCTTCCTCAACCCCGAGCGCATCAACCCGCCGGACGTCGACATCGACTTCGACGACCGCCAGCGCGACCAGATGGTCCGCTACGTCACCGAGAAGTACGGCTCCGCGTACACCGCCCAGGTCAACACCTTCGGCACGATCAAGGCCAAGGCCGCCGTCAAGGACGCCAACCGCATCCTCGGCTACCCCTTCTCGATGGGCGACCGGATCACCAAGGCGATGCCGCCGGACGTGATGGGCAAGGGCGTCCCGCTGGCCGACCTCTTCAACGACAAGCACCCCCGGTACAACGAGGGCACCGAGATCCGCTCGCTGTACGAGAACGAGCCGGACGTCAAGAAGATCATCGACACCGGCCTCGGCATCGAGGGCCTGATCCGCGGCACCGGTGTGCACGCCGCCGCCGTCATCCTCTCCTCCACCCCGCTGCTGGAGCTCATCCCGCTGCACATGCGGGACAAGGACGGGGTGATCATCACCGGCTTCGACTACCCGTCCTGCGAGGCCATGGGCCTCATCAAGATGGACTTCCTGGGTCTGCGGAACCTGGGCATCATCGATCACTGCATCAAGATCGTGAAGGCCAACCGGGGCGTCGACGTCGACATCGAGAAGATCCCGATCGACGACCCGACCACCTACCAGCTGCTGGCCCGCGGCGACACGCTCGGCGTGTTCCAGCTCGACGGCGGCCCCATGCGCGCCCTGCTCAAGCTGATGAAGCCGACCGAGTTCGCCGACATCTCCGCCGTCTCCGCGCTGTACCGGCCCGGCCCGATGGGCATGAACTCGTACACCAACTACGCGCTGCGCAAGAACGCCCAGCAGGAGATCATCCCGATCCACCCCGAGCTGGAGGAACCGCTCAAGGACGTCCTCGGCCCCACCTACGGCCTGATCGTCTACCAGGAGCAGGTGCAGCGAGCCGCGCAGGTGCTGGCCGGCTACTCGCTCGGCCAGGCCGACCTGCTCCGCCGCGCGATGGGCAAGAAGAAGAAGGAGGTGCTGGAGAAGGAGTTCGTCCCCTTCCACGCGGGCTGCAAGGAGCGCGGCTACTCCGACGAGGCGATCCAGGCGGTCTGGGACGTCCTGGTCCCGTTCGCCGGCTACGCCTTCAACAAATCGCACTCCGCCGCCTACGGCCTGGTCTCGTACCAGACCGCCTACCTCAAGGCCAACTACCCGGCCGAGTACATGGCGGCCCTGCTCACCTCGGTCGCCGACGACAAGGACAAGATGGCCGTCTACCTGGCGGAGTGCCGCCAGATGGGCATCAAGATCCTCTCCCCCGACGTCAACGAGTCCGTGGTCGACTTCACCGCCGTCGGCAGCGACGTCCGCTTCGGTCTGAAGGCGGTGCGCAACGTCGGCGTGCCGGTGATCGAGTCGCTGGTGAAGACCCGGAAGGAGAAGGGCAAGTACGCCTCCTTCCCGGACTTCCTGGACAAGGTCGAGCTGGTGGTCTGCAACAAGCGCACCGTCGACTCGCTGATCAAGGCCGGCGCCTTCGACTCGCTCGGCCACACCCGGCTCTCGCTCAGCAGCGTGCACGAGAACGCGATCGACGCGGTCACCGGGGTGAAGAAGCAGCAGGCCATCGGCCAGGACGACCTGTTCGGCAGCCTGGGCGGCGACGAGGACGCCGGGCCCGGCATCGGCCTGGACTTCGAGCTCACCGACCGCGAGTGGCCGCGCCGCCAACTCCTCAGCCTGGAGCGGGAGATGCTCGGCCTCTACGTCTCCAGCCACCCGCTGGACGGCGCCGAGCACATCCTCTCGAAGAACCGCGACACCTCCATCGTCGAGCTCCTCGGCTCCGGCCGCAGCGAGGGCGAGGTCCGGCTGTCCGGCCTGATCACCGCGGTCGACCGGCGGATCAACAAGGCGGGCAACGCCTGGGCGATCATCACCCTCGCCGACCGTGACGGCTCGGTCGAGGTGCTGTTCTTCCCCGCCACCTACAACCTGATGGCCGACCAGATGATCGAGGACAACGTCGTCTCGGTCCGCGGCCGGCTCAACGAGCGGGACGGCTCGCTGAGCATCTTCGGCCAGGAGATGAACACGCTCGACGTCTCCAGTGCCGAGCTCGGCACCAAGCCGCCGGTCCAGATCACCATGCCGCTCGGCCGGATCACCCCCGAGCGGGTCGCCGAGCTGAAGCTGGCCCTGACGGCGCACCCCGGCGACGTCCCGGTCCGGCTGCTGACCACCAACTGGGACAAGGACACCCTCTACGAGCTCGGCTTCCGGGTGAACCCCGACAACGGCCTCGCCTCGGACATCAAGACCCTGCTCGGCACCAACTCCTGGTCCGGCACCGCGTAGGCCCTGGGCCGGACGCGGGCCGGACCGCCGGCGGCCCGGGCTACCCCTTGCGGTAGTAGTCGAGGGAGACCTTGACCGGGCCGTCGCCGGGGGACGCGGACAGGACGCGCACGACGGCCACGTCGCGCGGGTCCTGGCCGCGGACGCAGAAGGCCTTGCCGACCAGGCCGGCGAACTCCAGCCGGGTGACCGGCTTGGTCTCCAGGCCGCTGAGGCACTCCGCGGTGCCCAGCCGGTTGCCGTCGGAGACGTAGGCGTCGTTGTGCTCGCCAAGGACGAAGCCGGTGGCGGTGCGGGCCAGGAACCAGGTGGCGGTCTCCTCGCCCATGACCTTGCCGGTCTTGAGGTCGAACTCGTAGTCGTGGTCCGGGGAGACCAGCTCGACCCCGGTGTAGACGGCGGTGTAGCCGGGCGCGGCGGCCGGGGCGCTCGGGGTGGGCGCGCTCGGCGCCGGGGTCGGGGTCGCGGTCGCGGTGGGCTTCGCGGGCGCGGTGGACGGGGCGGAGGAGGAGGTGGCGGCGACCGGCGCGGCCTCGGGGTAGCCGTCGTCCGGGTCGTCGAGCAGGAAGGCGGCCGTGCCGAAGGCGCCGAGCAGCAGGGCGGTGGTCGCGACCAGGGCCGTCCGGCGGCGCGTCCCGCGCGCCGGGGCGGCGGGGGGGGCGGGCGTCGGCAGGGGGGTGGGCA
>NZ_JBFBDO010000208.1:0-5168 GCF_040683335.1 Kitasatospora sp. NPDC093806 | reverse complement strand
GTCCTGGCCTCCCCCGACTCCGACATCGGCCTCGTCGGATACGAGATGGCCCTGCTCGTCGACCGCGCCGGCGCCGTCCTCACCCCCGCACTCCGTGCGGAACTCCAGGGCAGTCTCCTGCACTGAGCGGCTCCGCGCGGTTCTTCCCCACCTGTCCCACCTCCCCGCCGGGTCCGACCCGACCGGACCCGGCGTTCCACCCTCAGCTACCCTCAGGCAGCTGATTTCGCCTCAGCTGGCATCACCCCAGCTGGAACCGGCTGCCCCAGGCTGCAGCACAAGGAGGACCCATGACCCCGCCTTCGACACCCGCCGGCTACGGCAACGGGTACGGCAGCGGCTACGGCGGGCAGCAGTCCGACGGCTACGAGCAGCAGCCGCTGGTCCGCCCGTACGCGATGACCGGTGGTCGCACCCGGCCCCGGTACCAGCTCGCCATCGAGGCGCTGATCTCGACCACCGGCTCCGCCGAGCGGACCGGTGGCCTGCTGCCCGAGCACTCCCGGATCGTCAACCTCTGCCGGGAGGTCAAGTCCATCGCGGAGATCTCCGCGCTGGCCGGTGTCCCGCTCGGTGTCGCCCGCATCCTCGTGGCCGACCTGGCCGAGGCCGGTCTCGTCGCCATCCACCAGCCCGCCGCCGCGGGCGAGTCGGGCGGAACGCCCGACGTCACGCTGCTCGAAAGGGTCCTCAGTGGACTTCGCAAGCTCTAACGGAGCCACCCGTGCCACGACGTCCGCGAAGATCGTCGTCGCGGGCGGCTTCGGTGTCGGCAAGACCACGCTCGTCGGCGCCGTCTCCGAGATCAACCCGCTGCGCACCGAGGCCGTCATGACCTCGGCCTCCGCCGGGATCGACGACCTCAGCCACGTCTCCGGCAAGACGACCACCACCGTCGCCATGGACTTCGGCCGCATCACCCTCGACGAGGACCTGATCCTCTACCTGTTCGGCACCCCCGGCCAGGACCGGTTCTGGTTCATGTGGGACGACCTCGTCCGCGGCGCCATCGGCGCCGTCGTCCTCGTCGACACCCGCCGCCTCGCCGACTGCTTCCCGGCCCTCGACTACTTCGAGAACAGCGGCCTGCCCTTCGTCGTCGCCCTCAACGGCTTCGACGGCCACCAGCCGCACACCCCCGACGAGGTCCGCGAGGCCCTCCAGCTCGGCCCCGACACTCCGGTGGTCACGCTGGACGCCCGACGCCGCGACAGCGCCAAGAGCGCCCTGATCACCCTGGTCGAGCACGCCCTCCTCGCCCGGCTCCGCTGAGCGCAGCCCCAGGTCGGCAGCCCCGGTACCCCGTCGGCACGGCGGGGTACCGGGGCGCGTCCGCTTGCGGGGAGGTGTCCTCCGGGCCCCTCGCGCAAGACCCCCGCATAAGCAGCGGATAACAGTTCGGTAGGCATTTCGTGATCAACAATGACTGTTTGTAGCGAATCAGCGTCGCTCAGCGCCAGAAGACCACAGTTTTGCGACGGCATGTCGGCGAATGTCCTAAATTGTGCCGGACACATCGTCTACCAGCAGCTGTTTGTCCCCCATCCCTGCACGTGCTGAAATTCCAGCTACCCCTGATTCCCATACGGCCGCCGTTCCCCGGAGCGGGCGGCCCGTCGGGGGTAGCGCTGGATTGATCCATGGCCGGTCTGTCGGCCGAGAGGTTGTTGTCGAGTGAGGCGTAAGCAGCAGGTCGCCCCGCAGCGGCGCTCCGAGCCCCGCCAGAGCGAGCCGAACGTCACCGCACCGGAACCGGGCGGGTTCTCGGCGTTCACCCCGACCGAGGAACGGCCGCAGCCCGCCCTGCAGTCACCCGCACCCGGCAAGGACCGCGCGAGCGGTCCGGCCGCGGGCGACTCCGGCGGCAAGGGCGGCGGCAGGGGCGGCTCCCGGTACGACTTCCTGCGCCCGCGCAACTGGCGCGTGCCGGCCCGACTGATCGCGATCCTCCTGATCCCGGTCGTCATCGGCCTGGTCTTCGGCGGCCTCCGCGTCAACACCTCGATCGACGGCTTCGTCAAGGCCGACCGCGCCCAGCGCACCGCCGCCCTCGCCAAGGCCGCCACCGAGCTCGCCGAGGCACTGGAGAGCGAGCGCGACAAGACGCTCATACCCCTGCTCACCAAGCAGGACCCGAACAACGACGTCACCAAGGCGCGCTCGACCACCGACGCCGCGCTCAAGGCGTACAACGCCGCCTACGAGGCCAGCGACAAGTCCGGCGAGCTCCCGCGCCGCCACGAGGCCTTCCAGCGCGTCGCCATCTCGCTCCCGCACCTGCGCGAGAACGCCTACAAGCCCGAGCTGTTCGCCTCCGCGACCGCGTCCGCCTACTCGGTGATGTTCGCGCCGCTGCTGGCCTACGACAACTCGGTCGGCCTCGGCTCCACCAACCTCACCAGCACCGGTCGCTCGATCTACGCGATGTCGCTGGCCAAGGCCTCCGCCTCGACCCAGCGCGCGCTCATGCTGCACCTGCTGGTCGGCATCTCCGCCCAGGCGACCACCCGGTGGGAGAACACCGACCTGATCCAGCAGCTGCTGGTCGCCCAGCGCCTGGAGCAGACCGCGCTCTCCGAGTTCAACACCGGCAGCGCCCCCGAGGACGCCCGGATCTACGCGGACGCCCAGGTCGCCCAGGCCAACGCCGACCAGCGCGCCGCCTACCGGATGCCCAACGGCAGCGTCCCGACCATGGGAAGCCTGCTCAACCTCGGCGCCGCCTACAGCCAGGCCGCCGCGCTGGGCCAGTCGCAGGGCAAGGACTTCGCCGACAAGGCGTACAAGGAGGCCAAGGACTCCGGTCTGACCCCGGAGAACTGGAACCAGGCCGCCAACACCCACATCGCCAGCCTCCGCGCCACCGAGGTCGCGCTGCTGGACGAGGTGCTCCAGGACTCCGCCGACCTGCGTGACAACGCGCGGTTCGACGCCATCCTCAACTCGCTGATCGTGCTCGCCGCGCTGATCATCGCCGCCGTGCTGACCGGCTACGTGGCCCGCTCGATGATTCTCGGCATGCGCACCCTGCGCAACGCCGCCCTCGACATCGCCGACCACCGACTGCCCGACCTGGTCGAGAAGCTCTCCAAGACCGACCCGGACCGGGTGGACACCAACGTCACCCCGATCCCGCTGTACGGCAAGGACGAGATCGGCGAGGTCGCCCGCGCCTTCGACCAGGTCCACCGGCAGGCGGTCGCGCTCGCCGCCGAGCAGGCCCTGCTCCGAGGGAACGTCAACGCGATCTTCACCAACCTGTCGCGCCGCAGCCAGGGCCTGATCCAGCGCCAGCTGGCGCTGATCACCGACCTGGAGAACAACGAGGCCGACCCGGACCAGCTGGAGAACCTCTTCAAGCTGGACCACCTCGCGACCCGTATGCGCCGCAACGGTGAGAACCTGCTCGTCCTCGCGGGCGAGGAGGCCGGCCGCCGCTGGAACACCCCGGTCCCGCTGGTCGACGTGCTCCGCGCCGCCGCCTCCGAGGTGGAGCAGTACGAGCGCGTCGAGCTCGCCGGCATCCCCGAGGCCGAGGTCGTCGGCGCCGCCGTGACCGACCTCGTCCACCTGCTCGCCGAGCTGCTGGAGAACGCCACTTCGTTCTCCAGCCCGCAGACCCGGGTGCTGGTCAACGCGACCCGCCTGCCGGACGGCCGGGTGCTGGTCGAGATCCACGACAAGGGCATCGGCCTCACCGCCGAGGACTTCGCCGAGATCAACGAGAAGCTGGCCGAGCCGCCCACGGTCGACGCCACCATCTCCCGCCGCATGGGCCTCTTCGTGGTCGGCCGGCTCTCCCAGCGGCACGACATCCGCGTCCAGCTCCGCCCCTCCGGCGAGTCGGCCGGCACCACCTCGCTGGTCATGCTGCCGCCGTTCGTCACCCAGATGGCCGCGGCGCCGGAGCCCGAGGAGCAGTTCACCGTCTCCCGGATCTTCGCCGACCAGGAGCCGGCCGCCGATGGCTGGGCCCCCGACCGCGGCCAGGCCCGCAGCGCCGCCGAGCTCGGCTTCGACGACCACCTCACCGGCCTCGGCCACGCCGGCTCCAGCGGCTTCAGCCCGGCCCTGGAGGCCGTCCAGCGCTCGCAGCGCCTGGACGAGGTCCGCCGCGCCGCGCTGGAGTCCGGCCCGCAGGCCGACCAGCCGCCGGTGCTGGACGTCGAGGTCGAGGAGGACTACCCGTCCTACGGCCGCCGCGACGACGAGGGCTACGCCCAGGACGACCGGTACCCGCAGCAGGGCTACGAGCAGTCCGGCTACGCCGACGACCAGTACGGCTACCAGCAGCAGGACGAGTACGGCCAGGACGGCGGCTACGACGCCGGCTACCAGCAGCAGGACGGCTACGGCCAGTACCCGCAGCAGGGCTACGACCAGTACGGCTACCAGCAGGACGGCGGCTACGACGGCTACGCCGAGGACGGCCAGTACGGCCGCCAGGCCGACGAGGCCCCGTCCGGCCACCCGTACGCCCCCGAGCAGCCCGCCCTCCCGGCCGCCGACCCCGGCCCCGCCACCCTGCCGTCCGGGCTGCCGCAGCGGCGCCCCGGCCAGCAGCTGGCCGGCGGCGGCTTCCCGTCGGACCAGGCCAACGGCGGCGAGACCCCGAACTGGTTCGCCGGCGCCAAGGACACCTCCTCGACCGCCGCCGAACCGCGCGGCCACGACGTGTCCGCCCTCGGCGGCTACGGGCCCACCGGTCCGACCGCCGCCGGCGCGGCCTGGCAGTCGCCCAACGACGGCGACTGGCAGCGCGCGGAGAAGCTCCGCGAGCCCTCCTCCGGCGGGACCACCCCGTCCGGCCTGCCCCGACGGGTGCCCAAGCAGAACCTGGTGCCCGGCAACGCCAAGCCCACCCCGCAGGACGGGCCGCAGGTCTCCCGGACCCCCGAGGAGGTCCGCGGTCGCCTCACCAACCTGCGCCGCGGCGTCGAGCAGGGCCGCAGTGCCGGTGGCACCGGAAGCTTCCGGATCGACCCCGATCAGGTAGACCAGTCCGGCAACGGACAGCAGAATCGCAGCACCGATCTCTTCGGCGGCTCGAACCACCAGGAGCGTTGAGTTGAGTCAGATGAGCCAGGCCGCACAGAACCTGAACTGGCTGATCACCAATTTCGTGGACAACACCCCCGGGGTGTCGCACACGGTGGTGGTCTCCGCGG
>NZ_JBFBDO010000207.1:0-5270 GCF_040683335.1 Kitasatospora sp. NPDC093806 | reverse complement strand
GCCGACCGGTGCCAGGGTCCCTCCTGGTGCGCCGGTCGGCGCCGGTTCGTCCGTCCGCGCGCCCCGGTGAGCGCCCTGTCACGCCCCTGTACGCGACCGGGGGCGCATGCTGACATGGACGCGACAATCCGCCGGGCGGCCCGCATCTGGGGGTGCGCGCCCCGGGGCCCGGCGGGCGACTGGGAGGAAGCGCTCATGACCGTACGCACCTTGGCCGTCGGCGGTGCCGCCGCGGCACTGCTCGTCACCTCGCTGGCTGGGACCGCCGCCGGCTCCCCGTGGACCACCCCGCCGCCGGACAAGATCGTCATCGACGTCGCCACCGTCAACGGCTCCGGCTGCCCGGCCGGGACGGCGGCCATCGCGGTCTCCCCGGACAACACCGCCTTCACCGTGACGTACAGCCAGTACGTCGCCCAGGTCGGCGTCGGCTCCAAGCCCACCGACTTCCGCAAGAACTGTCAGCTCAACCTGAACGTGCACGTCCCGCAGGGCTTCACCTACGCGATCGCCTCCGCCGACTACCGGGGCTTCGCCCACCTGGAGAAGGGCGCGAGCGCCGTCCAGCGGGCCAACTACTACTTCCAGGGCTCGCCGCAGACCGCCTCGCTCAGCCACCCGTTCACCGGGCCGGTCGACGACAGCTGGCAGGCCACCGACACCGTCGCCGTCGCGGCCCTGGTCTGGGCGCCCTGCGGGGAACTGCGCAACTTCAACATCAACACCGAGCTGCGGGTGAACGCGGGCACCTCGGACACCGCCAAGACCACCAGCTTCATGACGATGGACTCGACCGACGGCAGCATCAACACGATCTACCACCTGGCGTGGAAGCGCTGCCCCTGACCGTCCGCGGTCGCGGTGGGCACGGGCCGGGCCCGGTCGGATGCGTCCGACCGGGCCCGGCCCGTGCTCGTCAGTAGGGCAGCGGCCGGCCGGACGGGGTGCGCAGGTCCAGCGGCGGGCGGGGGTGCGGAAGGCTCGGGCGCTTGCTGATCCTGATGCGTTCCATCGGGGCCACCTCCTCGGTGCGGTCTCCACCGTCCCCCGGGCGCGGCCCCCGGCCCCAGAGGTCCTCGCCCCCTCTTCCGCCGCCCGACCGGGGCCCCGCCCCGCCGGGACCACCGTCCCGCCCGCGCCGGGACCGGGCGGCCCCCTGGTCGCGCTGCCCGATCGGGCAATTCCGGTGGAGTGCATATGCAGTCGGTCGACATATGTCGCGGGGTGTCCTATGGTCATCGCATGGCGGGCAGCCGGCTCCGGAGAACGGACGAGCCGTGCAGGGCCGGTACCCGCCGGACGTGTGATCCGGCATGTCGCCGGACCGTCCGTCGATCAGGGGAGGACCGCAGTGCACCACCGTTCCCGCACGCCCAGGACGCTCGGCATCGCCATCGCCGCCGTGCTCAGCCTCGGTCTGGGCGCCCAGCCCGTGCTCGCCGCGCCGGCCGCCGCGCCCACCGCCGACCAGGACCCGGTTCCCGGGCTGGTCGCCGGCTCGGAGACCGCCGCCCCGCAGCTGGTCACCGGCCTGGCCGAGCCGGCCGCCGGCGCCGACCCGGTCGCCGCGGCCCGGGCCCACCTCGCCGCCCACCAGGACCGCTACCGGGTCGACCCCGCGCAGCTCGCCGAGGCCGGCACCGAGCAGGCCGCCGACGGCCGCCGCACCGTCAAGTTCGAGCAGTGGCACGGCGGCGTTCCGGTCTTCGGGTCGAAGTACCTGGTCCACCTGGTCGGCGACGGCGCCGCGCAGAAGGTCGAGTCGGTCGGCGGCAAGTACTTCACCGGCCTCACCGTCCCGACCACGGCGACCGTGCCCGACGAGGCGCTGCGCGGTCTGGCGCTCGGCTCGGTCAAGGACCCGAAGGCCCAGGCCGGCCTCACCGCCGAGGACCACGGCTTGGTGGTGCTGCCCGGCGGCGCCGGCCGGCTCGCCCGCCACTTCACCGTGCGCGGCACCGACCCGGCCGCCTGGGCGAGCCAGGCCCGCGAGGTCTTCGTGGACGCCACCGTCGGCGAGGTCGCCCTCGACTACACGGTCCGCGCCCCCGCCCAGGCCCCGGCGGCCGGTCCGGCCGGCGCCGAACCCGCCACCGGCACCGCCGTGGACGCCCTCGGCCGCCCCGCCAAGGTGAACCTCGGCCGCCTCCCGGACGGGAGCTACCAGCTGACCGACCTCACCCGGGCGGCCAGCATCACCACCTACGACGCGGCCGGCCGGGACGAGAACGTCTTCGCCCGCGGCATCCCCGCCGACGTCCACCCCGTGTCCTCGCCGACCGCCGACTTCCCGGCCGCCGCCGGCACCAACGGAGCCGTCGACGCCCACGTCAACGCCGGCGCCGTGTACGACTTCTACCGCGACCGCCTCGGCCGCGAGGGCCTGGACGGCAAGGCCGGCCCGATCGTCTCCGTGGTCAACACCACGGCCTTCGGCGAACCCAGGCCGAACGCCTTCTGGGACGGCAAGAAGATGATCTACGGCGGTGGCACCGCCAAGTACAACCCGTTCGCCGTCGCCCTCGACGTGGCCGGCCACGAGATGACCCACGGCGTGGTCCAGCACACCGCCGCCTTCGCCACCCTCGGCCAGTCCGGTGCGATGGACGAGGCCTTCGCCGACTACTTCGGCAACGCCATCGAGGTGACCACCCGCGGCCTGTCGATGACCGACCCGCGCGCCGCCCTGCTCGGCGAGAGCCTCTGCCGCACCGGTACCCCGGAGGCCTGCGCGACCCGCCGGCTGGACGACCGCCGCACCACCGTGAACGACTACCTCGGCGCGCCGATCGGCGTCGACAACGGCGGGGTGCACGCCAACTCCACCATCTTCTCCGGCGCCCTGTGGGACGTCCGGCGCGCGCTCGACCCGCTCACCGCCGACCGCCTGGTCTACCGCGCCCTCGCCGAGTACCTCACCCCGCTGGACGACTTCGTGGACGCCCGCAACGCGGTGCTCGCGGCGGGCAAGGCGATCGGCCTGAGCAAGGCGGAACTCCGCACCGTGGCGGGAGCGTTCGACGCGCACGGGATCAAGGCCGGCTGGGAGCGGCGGATCGGCGTGGACAGCCGCCCGCTGCTGCGCGAACTCGCCGGCGCGAGCGTCGCCCCGGACGTCGCCAAGGGCCGCTGGGTCGCCTCCGGCACCGAGCGGGGCGGCAGCGGGTCCCTCACGCTCTACTCCGGCGCCGTCAACGGCTCCGGCGCGCCCACCCGGCTCAGTCCGGACGACCACCGCTCGCACGGCTGGGCGGCCACCGACGGCACCGGCGCCGCCTGGCTGGCCACCGGCTCCGACGAGCAGGGTCGCTGGGCGGCCGAGGTGCTGACCCGCCCGCTGGCCGACGGGACGCCGCGCAGCGTGTACAAGGGCGTGAGCCAGCAGGTCGCCGACGTCCGGATCGCCGGTGGCGACATCGCCTTCCGCGTCCTGGACTTCGCCACCGGCCGGAACAGCCTCCTGCTCTCCCACGACGGCGGCCCGGCCGCGGAGGTCCCGCTGGCGGCCGGTCACCGCGCACGCGACCTCTCCGTCAGGAACGGCCTGCTGGCCTGGACCGAGACGTGGTCGGCCGGCGAGAAGGAGATGTCCGCGCCCACCGTCTACTCGATCGCGACCGGCAAGGTCGTCGCCCAGTACGTGGCGGGCGGCGCCGCCGGCGGGATCGAGGCCGGCGAGACCCGGCTCGTCGACGGCCGACTGCTCTGGGTGGAGACGCCCGAGGGCCGCGGCGGCGGCGAACGCGCCGAGGGTGCGGCTGGCCGGACGGGCGGGGGTGGCCATCGTCGTGCTCCTCGCGGTCATCGGGTGGCGGCCGGGCAGGCCAGGACGGGGGCGGACGGGCGGGCGCCCTGGGCGGTGAGGCCGGCCAGCCCCTGGCCGGAGAGGCCGAGGACGGCCTGGGCGGTGGCGCGGGCGGCGTTGGCGGGGTTGAAGCCGCTCGCGTCGTAGGCGACGGCGCCGCGGACGGCGGGGTCGGCCGAGCAGCCCTGCTGGAACTTGACCAGGCTGCTCCAGCCCTTGAGTCCGTTGACGTAGCGGCCGCCGGACAGCAGGGCCGAGGCCGCCAGGCCGGTGCTGTTGGCGTTGGAGGCGGTGGCGCCGGCCGCGGCGAACCCGCCGTCGGCGTTCTGGTGGGCCGCCAGCCAGTCCAGGCCCGCCTTGGCCTTCGCCGTCCGGCCGGTGGCGGCCAGGGCCTGGACGGCGAGCGCGGTGGCGTCGGTGTCACCGCTGCAGGCGGGCTGGCCGAAGGCGATCGGGAAGCCGCCGTCGGCGCACTGGGCGGCCGCCAGGAAGTCGACGGCGCCGGCCGGGGCGCCGCCGGGGGTGCGCTGGAGGGCGAGCAGGGCGAGCGACTGGCCGAAGGCGTTGCTGTAGTCGCCCCACTGCGAGCGGTCGGAGAAGCGGCCGCTCGGGCTCTGCAGCGAGCGCAGTCGGGCGGGCAGGTCGACGCCGCCGAAGGCCGTCGGGTCCGCGCCGCGCACCTCGGCGGCGAGCAGCAGTTTGGCGGTGGCACCGGCGTAGGCCTCGGTGGTGCCGTCGCCGAGGTAGCCGCGCAGGATGTCGGGCCGGGCCAGCCAGGCGGTGGCCTTGGCGGCGGCCTGGTCGGCGCCGCGGGCGGCGGCGAAGGCGAGCACGGCGTCGATGGTGAGGCCCTGGTCGGGGTAGGCGGTGCCGTCGAAGACCGTCTCGAAGTGGTCGCCGTCGACGAGCTGGCGGGCCAGCCAGCCGGCCGCGGCGGCGTCCGGGCGGTGGGTCGCGCTGTCGGTGGCGGTGACATCGGCGACCGCGGTCGCGGGAGCGCCGACGGCGAAGGCGTCGGACGCCGGGAGGACGGCGGTCAGCACGAGGGCGGGTATCGCGAGCAGGCCGAGCGGGTGGCGGCGGAGCACGGGCATGGGAGGCCTTTCCGGGCCTGGGCGCACGGGTGCCACCGGTGGGTGCCGGGTTCCGGCCGCCCCCGGGAGCCCCGGCCCGCAGACCACGACGGGAGGAGGGGACGCACACCTCCGCCCCCGGGTACTCGGGCTCGCCGCCGACGGTGGTCGGCGGCCTACCGTTGCGGGTCAGCGCCGGATTCGGACCGGACTTCCCCCGACGGCGGAGTCGGAACTTGACGGCTCATCATGTCCGCTGCCCGGAGAAGGGGTCAAGGCCCGACGGGAACGGGCGGGGAGGAACGGGCGGGGCCCGTCCGGTCGCCGCGGGGGTCGGCGGCCGGACGGGCCCGGGGTCGGGCGCCCGGGGGGGCGGGGGGGGGGGGAGCGAG
>NZ_JBFBDO010000206.1:0-5508 GCF_040683335.1 Kitasatospora sp. NPDC093806 | reverse complement strand
ACTTCTGGTCGCCCAGTACTTCGCCGCGTCCTGCGGGGGCGCCCCGTTGTCGATCATCAAGGAGTACATCGAGAACCAGAAGCGACCGGGGTAGCGCTCCGCGCTACCTCCCGCAACGAACTCCGGCGCTCCGCGCCTCCGCACCAAGGATGCGATTCCTCCCGGGCCTGAAGGCCCGGGGATCCTCGCCAGATCATGCTGACGAGGTTGTGCCGCCAGGAACCCATCCCGTTGCAGCCGTACTTGATGTAGTCGGTGGTGACGTACCCCGAGACGATCGGGGAACCGCCGCAGGTGTAGAGCCCGTCCGCGGCCGGCCGCTGGTACCACGAGCCCCAGCCGCTGCAGCCGTCCTTGTTGAAGGCGGTGAGGACCCAGCCGTCCGGGATCGCGGCGCCGGAACAGGCCCACTGGCCGGGGGTGCCGGTGACGGCGGTGACGCCGGCCGGCTGGGCGGCCGCGTTCGAGGTGCTGGCGGCGGTGCCCGTGAGGACGAAGGCGGCGACGAGCGCGAGCGCGCCCACGGTCGCGCCGATGCCGCGGCGCACGACCGCGCCGGTCAGGCGCTTCCACAGGTGACGAGGATGCATGATCGGTTCACTCCAGTCCTGGCGGCGGGCATGCTCGATGCCCGCTGGTCGGGGGGATGGCCGCGGCGAAGCCTCGCCCTAGTGAGGAGATTATGTGGACGTCTGGTGTCCAGTGCATGAAGAGCCCAACTTGGCCGGAACATGCCCACCCATCCGGTCAGGCGGCGATACCCAGTCCGAGAGTGACCGCGACGGGCGCGAGGTACAGGAGCGGGAACGGCACGGTCTTGTACGAGCGGGCCCGCAGGCAGGTGGTCACCGCGCCGAGGAAGTAGAGGATCAGGCCCACCGCCGCGGCGACGCCGACGGCCGGCACGGCGAGGCCGACCAGCAGCCCGGCGGCGCCGACGAGCTTGGCGAACGCGAGCGGGACCCACCACGAGCGCGGCACCCCGTACTCCACCAGCGGCTGGGTCACGAACTCCGCACGACGCGCCAGCGAGACACCGGAGAAACCCACCCACAGGGCGCTGACGACGGCAAGGACGGTGTAGGCGACGGACATGATGGGAACCCCGGCTCTCGTGTGTTGGAGGACAGCGGGCGGGACGAACCCCGCCCCACTTCGTCCGCGCTTGCTCGGACACTCCACTGACCCGCCACCCCGACCGGATGTGACAACACAGCCGCAGAAACTTTTCCGCCGTCCGCCGGGGACTCCCCGGCGGGCGGCGCGGCCGGGCCCGGCCTGACGGCCCGTCCCCTCCCGTCCCGTCCGGCTACGCCTTCGGGTCCCGCCTCTTCCTCCTCCTGATCGGGGTGATCTCCGCAGCCTCCGCAGCAGCGGCGGCAAAGTTCGCCACATCAGCGGTGAGAGCCGGAGGATCGGCGTCCGTCCAGGAGTGGAAATAGGTCTCCACGCAGTGCCGGAGCCGCTCGGGCTCAGGGGGCCCGGTCAGCTCGAAATCGACCTCGTTTCCTTTCCTGCCCACGACGAAAAGCCTCAAGGGCTTCCCCTCGGCGTCGAAGGCGTACCGAATATCGCTGATGAAATCCGGCTCGGAGGCAAGGCGGACCTCATCGGCGTCCGCGCAGGAGATCAGCCAGTCGTCATCATCGAACAAGATGCAGGGGTAGATCACCTGCCGAATCGGTACTCGATATTTTTCCATCTACCAGATCTTCCCATCGGACTTCTCGGTTTCCCAAGTTGGTCCCTTAGGTTGGTTGTACGCCTCCCTTTGTCGGTGCCGGCGGCGGTCCAGCCGACCAGCGATCAGATGCGGGTACGAGCGCCTGCGGCCCGACCGTCCCCACGCCGCCGAACACGCGCTTCCGGCTGTGGCGGCCTAGGGTGGGGAGGTGGGCCGGCGGCTGTGTGGTGGGTCGGGGACGGTCCTGGAACGGGGGTTCCCGTGGTCGAGCCCGTGATCGCGACCGTCCTGCTGATCGCCCTGAGCGGGTGGTGTGCGCTGCACTGCGTGCTGGTCATCGCGGGGCGCCGGTACGCGGAGCGCCGGCTGGAGGCGGCCGAGATCGTGATGGCGCTGGCCATGGTGGCGATGCTGGTGCCGGCGTTCGACCCGCTGCCGCCGGCCGTGTGGGCGGCCCTGCTCACCGCGGCCGCGGTCTGGCCGGTGCTCCTGCTCGCGGGGAGCGCGGGGAGGGCGGGGAGCCTGCGGCATTGCCTGCACCACGTCCTCGGCGCGGCCGCGATGGCCGCCCTGGTGCTGTCCACGGCGCCGGGCGCGCAGGGGCACCACCATGCCGGGGCGGCGGTGCCACGGTGGATGCTGCTCGCGCTGGCCGGCTACTTCCTGGCGTACGTCGCGCGCGGGGCCCGGGCGGTGCTGGTGCGCCCGGCCGGCGGCTCGGAGCCCGCCCTGGTGGCCGCGCGGCGCACGGTGATGGCCACCGGCATGTTCTACATGCTCGTCGCCATGGGCTGACCGCCGCTCGGCCGGTTCACCGGCGGAATGCCCGCGGACGGGTGCCGGGGCGGGGGGTGGGTGTGTCAGGATCCCGGGTGACCGTGTACGCGCAAGGCCGGGTCCGGCGGGGGACGGCCTGTGCCGCCCTCACCCCGTCCGGGATGGTCAGATGGTCACGAGAAGGCTCGCGCTGCGTCTGCTGTCGGCGGCGACCGCCCTGGCCGCGCTCCTCGCGGGGGCGCCGGGCACCGCCGCGAGGAGCGCGGCAGCACCAAGGGACAGCGGGGCGCAGCAGGAGGCGTCCTGGACGGGGCCGCTGAGCACCCGCGGGCGCTACATCGTCGACGCCTCCGGGGCCCGGTTCAAGCTGAAGGCGGGCAACTGGTCGGGGGCGCAGGGCACCTGGCAGGGCAGCGGTGACACCACGGATCCGGCGAACAACCAGGCCGGCCAGGTCTCCTACAACCTGCCGCTGGGCCTGGACCGGGCGCCGCTGGCGGAGATCACGGCGGCCTTCCGCGACCTGGGGCTGAACAGCGTCCGGCTGCCGTTCGCGAACGCGATGATCCACGACGGCGCCGCCGTGCCGGACGCGGCCGTGGCCGCCAATCCGCAGCTGCGCGGCCGCACCCCGCTGCAGGTCTTCGACGCCGTGGTGGCGGCGCTCACCGCCGACGGCTTCGCGGTGATCCTCAACAACCACACCACGAGCTACCGGTTCTGCTGCGGCCTGGACGGCAACGAGCGGTGGAACAGCGGCCAGTCCACCGAACAGTGGGTCGCGGACTGGGTGTTCATGGCGGAGCGCTACCGCTTGAACAAGCGGGTGGTCGGCGCCGACCTGCGCAACGAGGTGCGCCGCGACGTCTGGGACGACCCCAACTGGGGCCTGGGCGACGGCCACGACCAGCACGCGGCCTTCGAGGAGGCGGGCAACCGGATCCTGCGGGCCGCGCCCGACCTGCTGATCGTCATGGAGGGCATCAACTGGCAGGGCGTCCCGCTGGCGGGCCTGCCGCACGGCCGTCCCCAGCTCAAGCCGGTCGCCACCTTGTCCAACACCCTGATCGACTCCGGCAAGCTGGTGTACTCGGCGCACTTCTACGCCTACACCGGGCCGGCCAACACCGGTGCGGGCAGCGGTCCGGGGGCCACCGGCGACCCGCGCTACCAGGACCTCTCCCCCGAGCAGCTGGCCGCGGCGGTCGACGAGGAGGCGCTGTTCGTCACCGCCGCCGGGCAGCACTTCACCGCCCCGGTGTGGATCAGCGAGTTCGGCGCGGGCGGGCGGGGCGCGGGCGACGCCAAGGAGCGCGCCTGGTTCGACCGCTTCACCGCGATCCTGGCCGCCCACGACACCGACTTCGCGATCTGGCCGCTGGTCGGATGGCACAACGACGGCGTGCCGCAGGACAGTTGGGCGCTGCTGCACTACGACCGCGCCGGGCGGCGGCTCAGCGTCGAGGATCCGGGCGACTGGCGCGCCGCGTACTGGAACCGCCTGGTCGCCGCCCCCTCGCGGACCGGGGCGGTGCCGGTCGCGGCGCGCTGGAACCTGCTGGACCTGGACCACGGCGACCGCAACGTCTCCCGGCACATGCTGGCCCTTCCCGACTGGAGCAGCGGCAACCGCAAGGGCGACTGCCCCGACGGGCAGCGCCTGATCGGCCTGGGGCGCGGTGACGGCCGCGGGCTGTGCACCGACGCCGCGCAGCCGCCCGCCGGGGAGGGCCCCTGGACGGCCGTCACCGACGAGCGCTACGTCACCGGCGGCGACTGGGCGGCCGGCTACGACAAGCTCCAGTGCCCGGGCGGGCAGCTGGCCGTCGGCTACGGCGTGCGCAACAACGCCATGGCGGCCCTGCTCTGCGCCCCGGCCGCCGTCCCGGCCACCGCTGCCACCCTGCCCACCGGGGCTGCCGGGGCCGGCCGGGTGCTGTGGTTCGACCACGGTGACAACCGCCCGCCGGCCTCCACCGGCGCAGACTCCGCGGCCAGCGACTGGGCGCCGGGCGCCTACAAGGGGCAGTGCGGGGCGGGCGAGTACGTGGCGGGTGTCGCGATGACCTGGCGCTGGCTCCACTACGGGGTCCCGGACGCCCTGCTGTGCCGTCCGCTGGCCTGACCGCGCCGCCCGCCCGGCCGACCCGCCGGGCGCGCCCACCACGGGCGGACGACGGGCGGACGAATGTGGGACCGGCGGATGTGGGACCGGGGGACGAGCGGCGCGCGGGGCGGGTGCTCCCGCGGGTGGAGGGCGGGCCCTCCCGCGGGCTGACGGCGCCCGGGCGGGTGCGGCGTAGGGTCGGTGCCATGAGCCGAGGACTGCATCTGGCCGCCTACCTGCTGGCCTTCGACACCCGGTCCCAGTCGCTGCAGGACCGCGCCCGGGCCGGCTTCCTGCTGCGCGCCGCCGCCCTGGCCGAGCTCGCCCACCGGGGCGCCGTCGCCGAGGACGGCGCGGGCCGGGTGCGGGTGGTCTCCGCCGATCCCACCGGGGACGGGGTCCTGGACACGCTGCTCGCCGAACTCGGCGGCCGCGAGCGCACCTGGAAGGCGTGGATCAGGCGCGGGCGCGAGGACATGCTGGAGGCCGTCGAGGAGCGGCTCGCGGTGCTCGGCGTGGTGACCATGGCCGACCGCGACCCGCACGGCCCGGTCGCCCCGCACCGCACGGTGGCGATGGAGGATCCGCGCGAGGCCCTCGACCTGCAGGCGCGGGTGGCCGCTCTGGTGCGCGGCGGCGAGCCGGTCGCCGGGGCGCCGTTCGCCGACGCCGCCCTCGCGGCGCTGGCCGCCCACGGGCACCTGCGGCTGGTGCTCTCGCGGCGCGACCGCGGGGACCACGCCGCGCGGATCACCGCCCTCACCGAGCGGCTCGCCGACGAGGCGGCCCCGGGCCTGGCCCGGGCGGTGGCCGGGCTGAACCTGACCATGGTCGCCGCCCAGGGCGGGATGGGCGGCGGCTGACCGGCCCCGGCCGGCCGGGCAGAAACGGCAGACGGCGGACGGCGCCCCCTCCGCGCGGAGGGGGCGCCGTCCGGTAC
>NZ_JBFBDO010000205.1:0-5545 GCF_040683335.1 Kitasatospora sp. NPDC093806 | reverse complement strand
GCGGGCCCCCGCAGGGCCCGCGCCGCACCCCGGCCGTGTGCCTCTCAGGCAGGGCCGAACATGTGCTGCGTGGGCGGGTGCGGGTGGGGGCACGAGGCGAACTCGGGGCCGAAGCAGCAGGCGTGGGCCGTCGTCCAGGACTCGAGATCGGTGGAGGGCCGTCCCAGGAGGTGTTCGGCTGTCCGGGTCGCCGGGGCGTCCCCCTCGGCGCCGATCCGTCCCCACAAGCCGAGGACCTGCGCTGCGGCGCTGGGGTGCATTCCGTACTTGGCCAGGCTGGTCACGAAGTGCTCGTCGGTCTGGCGTACGAACGTGATCGGCCGCCCGCAGGCCTGGCTCAGGGCAGAGGCCCACAGGTCACAGGTCGCCTGCGCGTGGTGGCTCATCAACGTGCCGCTCAGGTCGACCGAGTCGGGAGACAGGATCTTGCGGCAGAACAACTCGGCGGCGTCTTCGCAACTGATGTAGGAGAACAGGCGGTCGGCGTCGACGGGGAAGGTGAACGATCCCGCCGTGGCGATCGACTGGCACTGGTAGAGGATGTTCTCCAGGAACATCGGCAATCGGACGACGTCGAATGCGATCCCGGACTTCTCCAGGAGTGTCTCCAGTGCCGCCGCTTCACCGGCCATCGTGCAGTGATCCCGGGCGAACTGGATGCCCAGGCAGACGATCCGCTGTACGCCGGCCTTCTGCGCCGCTCGCACGTACATGCCGCCGACATCGACTCGCCGGTCGATCGGAGGCACCATCAGCATGGTCTCGGTCCCGGCCAGCGCCTCGATCAGCGAGGCGGGCTCGGTCGGCTCCCAGTCGCGGAGCTGCACGTCGATGTCGCTCACGGCGCGCCCGGCGATTCGGGCTTCCGGAATGGCCAGGCGAAGCGTCAGCTGCGGTGCGTCGGCAGCGAGCCGGCGCAGTGTGTAGTGACCGACCTTGAAGAAGTTCCGGGTCGCTCCGAGTACGGTGACGACCTGCGGCGAGTCCGTCATCACGCGCCCCAGCTCTCGGTACCCGTCGGGTCCTTGTACAGGCTCACCGGGCTGACCGTGTTCGAGTGGTAGCCCAGCAGTCGACGGCTTCGGGCGGAGAGGTGGCCGGCTGCGGTGGTGGGGTCGCAGGGGTGGTCGTACGGGCGCAGCCACGCCTGTCCGAAGCGGATGATCGCGCTGCGTCGCTCCTGGGTCCGGTTGGGCAACACGGCGTGCCACATGGTGTTGCCGAAGACGACCGTGTCGCCGGGTTCCGCATGGATGCTCAGAGCGCCCTCGGGAAACGAGCCCTGGGCGAGGGCGTCGTTCGCCGACGTCCAGTAGGTGTCGTCCTTGTGGCCGGCCGGCCACCGGTGCGAGCCGGGGATGAGCACGAGGTTGCCGCTGTCCTTGGACCGCGTGTCGGTGAAGAACACCTGGGCTTTGAGGTGCAGCGGCCCGTTGACCTCGTCGTACGGCCGCTCCAGGTAGGCGCCGGAGTCGCGGTGCCAAGGCTCGTGGGCCGCCTGGTAGATCCCCCGCCGCAGCACCTCGGTACCCAGGACCTGGAGCGACCCGTTGAGGATCCGGTGGGGGACGGACATCAGCGAGCCGCACTCGAAGAGCAGGTGGTACTCGGCGATGACGTTCGCGGCGTCGCGCACGTGCGTCAGGGCCGGGTTCGCGTTGAACGAGCTGTGCGTCAGGTCCGGCCGACGGCTGTCGGCGAGCCTGCGGACGGCCGTGTCCAGCGTACTGACGACGCTGTCGGGGACGGCCTGCTTGAGGAGCACGAAGCCCTGTTCGGTGAACTGGGCGACGGCGTCGTCCGGTGGAATCGTCACGGTCGGCTGCTTTCTGCCCCGGCCTCGGGCGGCTGGGGGGCGTTGAAGGCTGTGCGCAGACGCTGTGCGACCTCGTGCTTGCGGGCCGGATCGGCCAGCCGAGGGAAGACGACGATCGAGTCGCCGTCGTAGCGCGGCACGATGTGGATGTGGAAGTGGAAGACGGTCTGGTGGGCGGCCCGGCCGGTGGCGTGGACCAGGTTGATGCCGGACGCGCCGCAGGCGTCCTGCAGGGCGTTCGCCACCTGCTTCGCGGTGGCCATGACCTGCTGGAACGACTCTTCCGGGATGTCGAGCAGGTCCTGGAAGTGCTGCTTGGGAACGACGAGGACGTGCCCGTAGGTCGCTGGGAGGTGGTCCAGGAAGCACAAGGTGTCCGCTGTCTCGGCGATGACGTGCGCGTCCACCTCGCCGTCGGCAATGCCGCAGAAGACACAGGAGGACTCGGCGTCGCCGACCGGATCCTGTGCCGGGTATCGGGACAGCCACTGGGGGTCGAAACTCAGGGACATGGTGTGAGAGGCCTTCACAGGAGGCGCTGCCCGCGAGTCGACGGCCCACTGGGCATGGCGGTACGGCGCCTGCGGGCGATCGATGAGGCGGGACGGCGTCGGATGGTGGGCGATTTCGGGTGGCGCGGGCGGGTGGCTGGCAGCCCCGAAAGGCGTCGGTGCTCGCCGGGTGCCTCGGCTCAGGTGACGAAGCTGGAGCCGACAGGGCAGGGGTGGCATGCCGGGATTCGTCGGCACAATTGCTGTCCCTGCGCGGCACTCGGCTGGACGGGGAGCGACAGCGTGGCCATCACCCGCTTTCCGAAGTCGGTTGCTTGAGAGGTCCAGCGGCCGGCGGTGAGGTGGTCGACGATGAACAAGCCGCGTCCGTGCTCGGCTTCGTCGTCGGCGGTTTGGAGCACGGGATGGTCGCTGCTCCCGTCGAGTACGCCGAGGCTCAGCGCGTGCTCGCGGCGGCTGGCGTACAAGCCGAGGGTGACCGGCTGGCCGCTGCTGTGGGCGAACGCATTGGTGAGCAGCTCGCTGACCAGGAGGGCCACGTCATCAGCCCGGTCGCCCAACTCGACGCCCCACATGCGCAAGGTCGCAATCACGAGTCGGCGGGTGAAGCCCACCACGCCGTCGAACGGCGCCAGCGGCCAGGACACTCCCAGAACGTCGTCATCGGCCATGACGCGTCCCGTCTCGGTCTGCCTGGCCAGAGCGGTGAAGGTGCTGTCCATCGATTCCCTCCCGTCGCCGGCCCCGAACGGGTGCCGGTGCGCACGTAGTGCTGGATGGGGTGTTCGGACGAAGCTGCTGCTCGCAGCCGCCGTTCTCACGCTTCGCTGTCGGGGGATAGCGGACAGCGAGGTGGCGTTCAGCATGGCGTCGGGCGCTGCGGCACCGATACGACGTGGCCGCCGTCACGAGCACGCCGTTATCTCCGGTGCCGAGAGAGACCGATGACGTCGTGCGTCATGGATGCCGTCATGGCTGCCGTCATCTGGGGCGCAAGGCCGTCGGCGAGGGTTTCCTGCCGGTCGCTCGCGGCTATGGTCGAAGCAGACGAACGGGTACCGGAGAGGATCCGCGGTGGCTGAAACTCCCACGCTCCTAAGGGTCTTGACGCTGGAACGGCACTGGCAGGTCTACGAGACCTTCCGGCTGCGGTTCGAAGGCGCTGCGGCCCGGCTCGCCGAGGTTGAGACCGACCCGCGCCTGGTGGGGCTGTCGGTCTCCAAGCGGCAGTTCGAGCGCTGGTACGGCGGTGCGGTGAAGACCCGGCCCTACCCGGACCAGTGCCGGGTCCTGGAAGCCATGTTCGGCATCGGCGTCGACCAGCTTCTCGGACCCGCCGTCGCACGGCCCGATGCCCGCGCTGGGCCTCCGTCCGTCGTCCCGCCGGTACGGCCGGTCCCTGTCTTCCTCACAACCGAGCAAGCGCAGGTGCTGCCTGCGGGAGGCCGGTTCAGCAGCGAGACCCGCCTTGACGCGGGCACCACGGAATTGGAAAGGCAGGTCGCGATGGCGGCTCGTCGTGCGCTTCGCTTCACCGCGATGGCGGAAGGAAGCAGTGTTGGCCCGGAGGCCCTGGGCCAGATCCAGGACGAGGTACGGCGACTCACCGTTGCGTACCCCAAACTCGCCCTGCCGACCCTGCTCGGTGACCTCGTCGAGGTCCAGGACCTGACCTTTCGTCTCCTGGAGCACGGCCACCTCAGGCCCTTGCAGGCCCGGGAGCTGTACCTGCTCGCCGGTATCACCTCCGGCATGCTTGCCAAGGCCAGCCACGACCTCGGCAACCCGAGCGCCGCCATGATGCAGGCCCGTACGGCCTTTGTCTGCGCGGACAACGCCGACCACCACGCCATGCGCGCCTGGGTGCGGTCGCTGCAATCGCTCATCTCCTACTGGGCGGGACGACCGGCCGAGGCCGCCGACTACGCTGACCTCGGACAAGCCGCCGCCGGCAACGTCCGTGGCACCACGAGCGTCTGGCTCGCCTGTCTCTCCGCCCGCGCGCACGCCCTGCTCGGCGACGGCGAAGCGACTCGCACTGCCATCCAGCGTGCCGAGGATGCCCGGGCTGTGGCCCAATCCGACGACCTGGACGGCTTCGGCGGCATCATGACCTTCCCGGTGCCCCGGCAGCTCTATTACGTCGCTGAGGCCACCGTGCACCTCGGCGAGGATCCCGTGCTCGCTGAGAGTCAGGCAGAGGCCGCCGTTGCGGCCTACCGCACCGCCACCGAGGACGAGTGGGCCTTCGGCGACGAGGCCGGCGCCCAGACCGACCTCGCACTCGCCCGCCTCGCCCGAGGAGAGGTCGACGGGGCGGCCGAGGCGGTCCGCCCCGTCCTCGACTTGCCCGTCGAGCAGCGGAACTTCGGCATCACAAGCAGCGCCCAGCGCGTCTACGCCGCGCTGCCGTCCGGCAGCCGACGCGTCGGCGGGGTGGCCGTCGACCTCCGTGAGGAGATCGAGGCGTTCACCGCCACTCCGACATCCGTCCTCATCCGATGACCGCACAGGTAGGCTCCGCGGCCATGACCCCAGTCCACCTGACCGGCCCCCGCCTGGCACTGCGCGAGATCGAACAGGAGGACACCGACGCCCTCTTGGCCATCTACGGAGACCCCGAGGCCACCCGGCACCTCAGCTTCGAACCCCGCACCCGCGGGCAGGTCCAGGCGATCGTCGATCGTTCGATGAACTCTGCCAAGGGCAACCCGAGGGCCGAGTACGGCCTCGCCGTCACCCAATGCGGCCAGCAACACCTGATCGGGTACGCCCGTCTGGCCACCGAACCCCAACGGGCCGCCACCATCGGCTTCGCCCTCCACCAAGCGGAGTGGGGCAAGGGACTCGGCACCGAGACCGTCCACCTCCTGTGCGCGCTCGGCTTCAACGTCCTCGGCCTGCACCGCATCTGGGCCGCCCGGTCTCCGCTCAACGAGGCGTCCGCGCGGACTCTCCTCCACGCCGGCATGACCGAGGATGGCCGCATTCGCGACCACGTCTTCGTCCACGGGGCCTGGCGCGACTCGATCACCTACTCGATCCTGGAACACGAGTGGAATCCGATCGATGGACTGTGGGCCGTTGGGGCGGTCCCACCCGATGCCGCGAAGACGACTCCGGCTTCCAAGCTGACAGCCCCGTAGCGGCGCTCCTCGGAGCCGGGTTGCAGCGAGATTCCCTCTGCTCGCGGCGCGCGCTGGCCGCGGCCAGCGCG
>NZ_JBFBDO010000204.1:0-5566 GCF_040683335.1 Kitasatospora sp. NPDC093806 | reverse complement strand
TGGCGCCCGAGCCCGCGGAGGCCGGCCCGCCGGCCGGGGCGGCGGCGCCAGCAGCGCGTCCAGCGGCACGCCCAGGCTCATGGCGAGGTAGCTGAGCGTCTGCGGCGAGGGAAGGCGGTTGCCCATCTCCAGGCGTGAGATGTAGCTCGCCGACACCGGGCCGCCGGCCAGGTCCGTCTGCTTGATGCCCCGCTCCAGGCGCAGCCGCCGCAGCCGCCGGCCGAACGCCGGCTGGTCCACCACCGTCACCGCTCCACCACCGTCGTCACGTGCCGAACGCTACCCGGCAGGAGAAAACCCTCGATGTCACCGCTGTCAGCCGCACTCGTCACTCGCATTCCGGCTCCGTTCGCCGAAGGGTCTCCAGCCCGCGCGGCCGCGGCCGCGCAGGCACCCGCGGGCACGTCCCGCGGCCGGTGGTCGGGTTCCGGCGACCTGGAATGGCCCTAGGCCTGGCCCTCGGCCAGTCCCCGGCCCCGCCGGGCCCCCGCGGGCGGCGCCCGGTGCGGCCGGCGGCCGTCCCCGTGCCCCCGTCGTTGTGACAAAGCTATGACAGGGCCTGTCAACTGGCAATGACCGGAGGGCGACCGGTGCCGTCACGGGAGTCAGACGCTCTGCCCGCGCCGCCCTCGTCCTCGGCCAGCACGAGGTCCAGCAGACCCGGGAAACGCGCGTCGAACTCGGGCCGGCGCAGCCGGTTGTAGCGCCGGGCGCCGGCGTCGCGCTGCTCGACCAGCCCGCTCTGGCGCAGCACCGTGAAGTGGTGGCTGCGGGTGGCCTTGCTGACGCCCAGTTCGAACGTGCCGCAGGCGCGGCTCCAGTCCGGGCTGCCGGCCAGCTCCCGCACGATCGCGCGCCGCACCGGATCGGCGAGCGCCTGCAGCACCTCGTGCAGCGTCACCCCGGACGGGTCCGTGCGCTCCAGTCCGCGCGCCCGCCGGGAACGGCCGTCACCCGCGGGCGGAGCAGCACTTGACGAATCGTCACGGATGCGACTTTCATGCATGGTGATCGACCTCCATCGAACACTATAGACCGCGGAGGCCCTTCGCGGACCGGGAGTCGCGACTTCCACCACGACTTCCACGAAGACCGCCACGGCGACTTCCACATGGACGGGGGATGCAGAGTGAGTGAAGCCGTCGGAACGCCCGGGCGCGCCCTGCCCCGCCGCGCCAACCCGTCCGCCCACCCGTCCGCCGAGCCGCCCGCGGGCCGGCCCGGCGCGGTGGGCCTCGGCTCCGTCTGCGCCGGCTTCTTCATGGTCCTGCTCGACGGCAGCGCCCTCAACGTCGCCCTGCCCGACCTCAGCGCCGAGTTCGGCGGCTCACTCGCCCAACTCGAATGGACGGTCAACGCCTACACCGTCGCCATGGCCGCCTGCCTGCTCGGCGCCGGCGCCCTGGCCGACCGGCTCGGCGCCCGCCGCCTCTTCCAGACCAGCCTGCTGCTGTTCGCCGCCGCCTCCGCCGCCTGCGCCGCCGCCCCCACCATCAGCGCCCTGGTCGCCGCCCGCGCCCTCCAGGGCGTGGCCGCCGGCGGACTGCTGCCCGCCTCCCTGGCCGTCATCGCCCACATGTACCCCGAAAGCGCCGACCGCGCCCGGGCCTTCACCGTCTGGGGCGGCGTCAGCTCCCTCGCCCTGGTGGCCGGCCCGGTGGCCGGCGGCGCGCTCACCGCCGGCGTCGGCTGGCGGGCGATCTTCCTGGTCAACGTCCCCATCGCGCTGGCCGCCGCCCTGCTGTGCCGCCTGCGCGTCGCCCCCTCGCCGGTGCGCCCCGCCCGCCTGGACCTGCCCGGCCAGCTCGCCACCGCCGCCCTGGTCGGCTGCGGCATCGGCACCCTCGTCCAGGCCGGCGCGGTCGGTTGGAGCGCACCCCTGACGCTGGCCCTGGCCGCCGCCACCGCCGCGGCCGCCCTCGCCTTCACCGCCGCCGAACGCCGCGCCACCCACCCCGTCCTGCCCCTGGACACCTTCCGCCGCCCCGGCTTCACCCCCGCCCTCGCCGTCGGCGCGCTCTACCAGTTCGGCGCCTACGGCGCCCAGTTCGCCATCTCCCTGCACCTGCAACGCCACTGGGGACGCGACGCGCTCGGCGCCGGCCTCGCCTTCGTCCCCTTCGCCCTGTGCTGGAGCCTGGCCTCCTTCGTCCTGGCCCGCGCCGTCCACCGCACCGGCGTCCGCACCCTGCTGACCGGCGGCGCAGCCTGCGCCGCCGCCGGCGCCCTCACCCTCCTGCCGCTGGGGGCCACCCCCGCCTGGTGGCTGTTCACCACCGGCAGCTGCCTGCTCGGACTCGGCGCCGGCCTGATGGGCCCCTCCCTGCCCACCCTCGCCCTGCGCGCCCTGCCCCCCGACCGCTCCGGCCTCGCCTCCGGCTCCCTCAACGCCTTCCGCCAGATCGGCGGAGCGGTCGCGATCGCCCTGTTCGGCCCGATCCTGGCCGCCGGCACCGGCGGCCTGCGCGCCTGCCTGGCCCTGGTCGCGGCCGGCTTCCTGACCGTCACCTGGGCGGTGCACCGCAGCGTGCGCTGACCCTCCGTCAGAACACGCATCCGAACCCGAATTCGAACCCGCATCCGAACCCGAACCCGAATCCGTCATCCGAGGAGAACGAGCACATGCGCGCAGTGGTGGTCCAGCAGAGCGGCGGCCCCGAGGCCCTCACCCCCACCGAACACCCCGACCCGGTCCCCGGCCCCGGCGAGGTCCTGGTCCGCACCGGCGCCATCGGCGTCAACTTCAAGGACGTCTACGAACGCGAGGGCCGCACCGGCGCCACCACCCCCTTCATCCCCGGCTGCGAGGGCGCCGGCACCGTCGTCGCCACCGGCCCCGGCGTCACCGCCCCCGCCGTCGGCGACCGCGTCGCCTGGTGGGCCGCCCCCGCCGGCTACGCCGAACTCGTCACCGTCAAGGCCGACGCCACCGTCCCGGTCCCCGACGACATCCCCGACACCGACGCCGCCGCCGTCCTCCTCCAGGGCCTCACCGCCCACTACCTGACCACCAGCACCTGGCCCGCCCGCAAGGGCGCCACCGCCCTGGTCCACTCCGCCGCCGGCGGCCTGGGCGCCCACCTCACCCGCCTGCTCACCGCCGCCGGCGTCCACGTCATCGCCACCGTCTCCACCCCCGCCAAGACCGCCGCCGCCACCGCCGCCGGCGCCGAACACGTCATTGTCCGCACCCGGGAGGACTTCGCCGCCCGGGTCCGCGAACTCACCGGCGGCCGCGGCGCGGACGTCGTCTTCGACGGCATCGGCCGCGACACCTTCGAAGCCGGCCTCACCTGCCTGGCCCGGCGCGCCACCTTCGTCCTGGCCGGCGCCGCCTCCGGCCCCGCCCCCGCCCTCGACCCCCAGAAGCTCGCCGCCCACGGCTCCGTCTACCTCACCCGCCCCACCCTGGTCGACTACGCCACCGACCCCGCCGAACTGCGCGAACGCGCCGCCGACGTCTTCGACTGGCTGCGCAGCGGCCGCCTCACCCTCACCATCGCCGCCCGCCACCCCCTCGCCGACGCCGCCACCGCCCACACCGCCCTCCAATCCGGCCACACCACCGGCAAGATCCTCCTGATCCCCTGATCTCCTGATCCCCGGGCGGTGGGCGGGTTCGCCCCCGTCCGCACCCCCTTGCGGCCGGCCGCCCCGCTCACCCGGCGGGTGCGCCACGATGGGGGCGCGGACCGTTCGAGGGGGAGGGCGCATGGCGACGCGCACACGGCCGGGGGCCGCCCCGGTGCTGAACGCCGTGCCGGTGGCGGTCGGCCTCGCGGCGGGGGCGGTCGTGGTGGCCACCTCCCGCTACCGGGGCGCCGGCCTGTGGCCGGTCTGGTCGGCGATGGCCCTGGCCCTGACCGGCACGGCGGGGGCGGTCTTCGCGTTCGGCCTCCGGCAGTGGCGCGCCCTGCCGCCGGCCGAGCGCCCGACCGGGCGCGCGGCGGCCCTGATCACGGGCGCGGTCACGCTGGGCGCGGTCCTCAACGGGGTGGTCACGGTCACCGTGCCCGTCCACGACCGGTCAGCGACCTGGCAGGGCTCCGTGCTCGTGGGGACCGCCGTGCTGGGCGCCGTCCCGACGGCGTGCACCGTCCACGCGATCCGGGCCGCCGCGCTGGCCGACCACGGCGACACGGACGCGGGCGAGCTGACGCGGTGGCTGCTGGAACGGCGCCAGAGCCTGCGCTCGATGCTGGCCGGCCTGGGCGCGCTGGTCGCCCTGTCCACGCTCGCGCTGGGCGTGGCGGTGCGCACGGAGGCCCAGCAGGTGCAGACGCAGGCGCTGGCCGCCGCCGACGCCACCCCCGCCGAGTACGTCCTCGTCTTCGGCGGCGCGGGCTCACTGCTCGTCGGCGTCCTCTACACCCCGGCCGCGCTGGCCCTGCGCCGCCAGGCACGGCTCCTGGCCGCGCGCCTGTTCCCGCTGACCGGCACCGACGAGCCGGAGCGGCTCCTGGAACGCGCCGAACAGCGCGCGCGGTTCGAGCAGTTGCTGGGGACCACCACGGGGCCGTTCGCCGACCTCCAGGCGGACATCGTGGTCCTCACCCCGCTGCTGGCCGCCGCCGTCGCCGTCTGGCTCCCGAAGACCTAGCGACCCGCCGCCCGCCACCCTTCCCCGGGGCGGCGGTGCGGCCAAGGGGGTGAACCCCGCTCCCCGGCGGGTGAGCCGGACGTGCCCGGCGCCCCGGCGCGGCGGTTGACTGGGGCCCACATCCTGGGAAGGTTCGGCATGCGGCCCACGACCCCGCGCTGGTACGCCGCGGCCCGGTGCGCCGCGACGGTGCTGCTGGGCGCCGTCCTGGCCCTGCTGGGCGGGGCGGACGCCGCCGGGGCCCGGCCGTGGGTGGCCGGGACGCACTGCGTCACCGTCCAGCAGGGCCCCGCCACCGCACCGGAGCCGGCCCCGCTGCTCGATGCGGGCGCCGACGAGTGCCCCGAACCCGTCGAACGCCGCCGCGGCCACGGGAGCGTCCCGCTCGACGCCTGCGCCCACCGGACGGGCCCCGCCCGCGCCCTGGGCTGGGGTCAGCTCCCCCCGCCGCGCACCGGGGCGGACGCCGCCGGCGGACCCGGGCGGCCCGAACGGCCACGGCCCGCGCGCCGCGACGGGAACGCCGCCGGGGCCGGGAGCGGACGGGGCGTGGTCCTGCGCTGCTGACGGTCCCCGGCCGGGCGACCGCGGGCCCACGACCCGGCCGGGCCGTGCGGACCCCGCGCGGCCCGGCCTCCCGCGACCACCGTCAGACACCGTCAGAGCCCCACCGCAGGAGATTCCGTCATGCCCTTCGACGTCTTCGCCGCCATGGGCGCGCTCGTGCGCGCCGAGGCCACCCGCACCACCGACCCCGCCCCCGCGGCCGCGCCCGTTCCCGCCGCCGAGCCCGCGGCCGCCCCGCAGCCGGGCCCGGACGCGCTGCGCGAGCCCGACCCCGGCCAGGCCGGCTGACCGCCTCCCCGGGGCGGGCGGACCGGTCCGCCCGCCCCCGGGGACGATCCGGCGGCGGCCGGCGGCAGGTCGCCGGCGACCCCCCGGTGCCGGTCCCGGGGCGGGAGCGGC
>NZ_JBFBDO010000203.1:0-5579 GCF_040683335.1 Kitasatospora sp. NPDC093806 | reverse complement strand
TGGGACACCCTGCCGGTGCCGGACACCTTCGATCAGAAGGGCCTCGCGGCGGGTGGTGCGACCGGCGACCCGCTCGGTGGGCCTTCGGCGCCGGGGGCCGCTGCGGTGGCGGCGGCCGTCCCGTTGGCGGCCTGGCAGCGGCGGCGCGCGAACCGGACGGAGCGCACGGGGGAGTGAGACGCCGGGGCCGCCGCCGTCACCCGGTCGTGCCGGGGGCGGCGGCGGGCGCGTTCACGCCGGCCGCGTTCAGGCAGGGCGGGCTCAGGCCGGGCCGTGCCAGCCCGGGCCCGTGCCGTACCGGGCGAGGAAGAGGTCGACGCCCGCCTCGACGATCCGGGTGAGCTCGGCCTCGTCCACCGGGGTGGCGGGGGCGAAGGTGTGCGTCAGCTGCGGGATGCCGACGGTGGCGGCCACCAGCTGCTGGACGGCCAGCTTCGGGTCCGGCACGTGCAGTTCGCCCTTGGCGGCCAGCTCGGTGAGCAACTCGACCAGCGGGGCGTTGTTCATGTCGTAGGTGACCCGGTACCAGAGCTGGCCGAGCTGCGGGAAGCGGTCGATCTCGCCGATCACCAGGCGGCGCAGCAGCATGATCTCGGGGCGCAGCAGGATCCGGGTCAGCTCATCGGCGTGACGGACGAGCGCGGTGCGCAGGTCGGGGGCGTCGGCGAGGGTGCGGGCGGGCGGCGTCAGATCGGCGTAGGTGGTGGGCAGGACACCGCCGACGACGGCCAGGAACAGCCGCTCCTTGCTGCCGAAGTGCTTGTAGATGGTGGCCTTGGAGACCCCCGACCGGCCGGTGATGGTGTCCATCGAGGCGGCGGAGTACCCCTCGGCGAGGAACTCGGCGAGGGCGGCGTCGATGATGGCCTGGCGCTTGCGGGCGGCGGCGTCACCCGGCTCCGGGATGATCGGGATGCCGTACTCGTCGGTCGCGTCCTGCTGCTCGGCTCCCATGCGGCTGTCCTTCGTACGGTGTGGGGGAGGGTGGTGCTGGGGGTGAAACTGATCGGTCAGTATATGAACTGAACCGTTTGGTCGGCAAAGGCCGCGATCACCGGACCGGCGGCGACACCGGCCGGGAAGGCCAGGTTGAACAGGCCGATCGCACCGCCCCGCCGCTCGGGCGGGAGGCCGTTGACGGCGGCGGCGGTGAGCACCCCCTGTCCGCCCGCCGTGACCAGCGAACTGACCCCCGAACCGAGCAGCACGACCGCCGGCCACGGTGCGAACGCCGCCGCCCCGGCCGCCGCCAGCGAACCCGCCGCGAGGACCGTCCGGACCCGGCCGGTGCCCAGCGCGGGGGCCGCCCGGACCAGCTGCCAGGAGAGCAGCGCACCGGCCAGCGCGACCGCCGCGACGGCGGCCCCGGTCGGCAGGGTGCCCCAGCCGGAGAGCACCGCGACGCGGCGCGGGGCGCCGTACACCAGGGCGAAGTTGACGGTGGCGAGGGCGAGCATCAGCAGGGCGGGCCGCCGGAAGGCGCGGTCGCGCAGCAGGCCGAGCGGGAGTGCCGCGCCGGGGCTGCTGTCCGGGCCGGTGCGGGGCGTCGTCGGGCCGGCCGAGCGCAGGGCGGCGGGGAGGACCGCGAGCGCGAGCAGCGGCAGGACCAGCGCGGCCCGCCAGCCGAACGCCTGGGCCACGCCTGCCCCGGCGAAGAGTCCGAGGGTGCCGCCGGTCGCGTTGCCGATCGCGACGACCCCGGTGGAGCGGCCGGACGGGACGCGCCCGGCGATCCGGAACGCCGCGATGGTGAGGCCCGCCGCCCCGGCGGCCTCCACCGCCCGGCCGGCGATCAACGCGGGCAGGGCGGGCAGGGCGGCCGGCGCGGCCAGGACCAGTGCGGCGCCGAGAGCGACCAGGACGGCGCCGGCCCGGATCAGGGTGCCGGGGCCGCGCCGCCCTGCGGTGCCGGCCAGCAGCGGGGTGCCGACCAGCAGGCCCAGGCCGTACGCGGTCATCAGCCAGGCGACCGAGCCGGCCGGGGCGTTCAGGGCCTGCGCTGCGGCGGGCAGGGCCAGGCTCGGGCCGGAGATGCCGCTCGCGACGGCGGCGACCAGCGCGGCGGCGGGCAGCGCCGCCGTGGACCGCCGACGGGCGGGGCCGGCGGGGGCGGTAGCGGGAACGGGGCGCGTAGCTGCGGCGGGGACCGGGACGACGGACGCGGTCATACCGGCATCCGCCCCATCAGACCCCGGGCGAAGTCCTGCTCGGCCCGGCGGAGCTCGGCCGCCGTGTTCATCACGAACGGTCCGCTGCGGGCGACCGGTTCGCCGATCGGCTCGCCCGCCAGGACCAGCACCTCGGCGGGCCCGTCGACGGCCCGGACGGTGAACCGCTCGCCGTCCCGGGCGAGGACCGCGAGGTGGCCGTCCGGCAGCGGGACGCCGGCGGTGTCGGCCTGGCCGGTCATCGTGTAGAGCGCGGCGTTGTGGTGGGCGGGCGCGGTGAACTCGGCCCGGCCGCCGGCCGCGAGCCGGGCGTGCACCACCAGGACCGGTGTCCGGGTCTCGAAGGGCGAGGTCACGCCGTGGGTGGTCCCGGCGAGGACGGTCAGTTCGGCGCCGTCCGGGGTGCTGACCACCGGGAGGTCGGCGGCCTCGGCGTTCTGGCTGCGCGGCGGCAGGGACTTGTCGCGGGTGGGCAGGTTCACCCAGATCTGCAGCAGGTGCTGGAGCCCGCCGGCGGCGAGGAACTCCGGTGTCGGCAGCGCCTCGTGGACGATGCCGGAGCCCGCGGTCAGCCACTGCACGCCGCCCGCGCGGACCACGGCCCGGTGGCCGCGCGAGTCGGCGTTCGCGATGTCGCCGCTGATGACGTACTGGATCGTCTCGAAGCCGCGGTGCGGGTGCGGGGGAGCGCCCTTGGCCTCACCGGGCCCGAGGTCCACCGGACCGACCTGGTCGACCATCAGGAACGGGTCCAGGAGGGGGAGGTCGGCGGTGGGGAAGGGCCGCCGGACCGGGAAGCCGGCGCCCTCGTAGGTGTGGAACGGGCGGGCGACGCGGGCGACGGAGCGTCCGGTCGCCTGAGCGGTGCTTGCGGGTGTCGTGGTCATGGTTCGAATGAACTATACGATTCAGTTCACTGTCAAGACTGAACCGTCCAGTTGACACAACTGAACTGATCCGTTTAGTTTTCTCGTTGTCGGCAGCACCGCCTGCCGCACCGTCACCCGCACACTCCACGCAACACTCCACGCTCACTCCCCAAGGAGCCCCGCCATGACCGCGACCGCGTCCAAGATCTTCGCCATCTCCGGCTCGCTGCGCGCCGACTCGCTCAACACCCGGCTCCTGAGCGCCGCTCAGAAGTTCAACCCGAGCGGCCAGGAGATCGAGATCTACGAGGGCCTGCGCGACATCCCGCCGTACGACCTGGACCTGGACACCCCCGAGCTGCGGCCCGCCGTCGTCCAGGACCTGCGCCGCCGGGTCGCGGAGGCCGACGGCCTGCTGATCGCCACCCCGGAGTTCAACTACTCCATCCCCGGCGTGCTCAAGAACGCCATCGACTGGCTGAGCACCGACTGGACCCGCACCGAGGGCCTGCCGCTGCACCGCAAGCCCGCCGCCATCCTCGGCGCCGCGCCGACCAACTTCGGCACCGTCCGCGCCCAGCTGGCCCTCCGCCAGGTCTTCGTCTGGACCGAGACCGACGTCGTGGTGAAGCCCGAGGTCATCGTCTTCCGGGCGCACGAGCGCTTCGACGAGGAGGGCAACCTCACCGACGAGACCACCATCGGCCTGCTCCAGGGGCTGCTCACCGCCCTCCAGGAGAAGATCGACGCCAACGCGGCCCGCGCGGCGCGCTGACCGCCCGGCCACGACACCGGACCAGGGGATCCCACCATGACGAGGGCTACGACCACCGTCACCGCGACCCACCTCGGCACCGCGACCGTCCTGCTGCGGATCGGCGACCTGACCGTCCTCACCGACCCCGCACTTGACCCCGGCCCCGCCGACTACCCGGCGGCCCGCCCGCTGCGCCGCACCGCCGGCCCGGCGCTCACCGCCGACCGACTGCCGCCCGTCGACCTCGTGCTGCTCTCGCACGACCAGCACGCCGACAACCTCGACCCGACCGGCCGGACCGTCCTCGCCCGCGCCGCCACCGTGCTCACCACCCCGGAGGCCGCCGAACGGCTCGGCGGAACGGCCGAGGGTCTGGCCACCTGGGAGAGCCGTCGGATCACCGTCGGCGCCACCACCGTCACCGTGACCGCCACGCCGGCCCGGCACGGACCGGCCGGCACCGAGGCCGTCACCGGGCCGGTCACCGGCTTCGTCGTCGAGTACGACGGCGGCACCCTCTACCTGTCCGGCGACACCGTCCGCCACGACGCGCTGACCGCGATCGCCGAACGCTTCGACATCGACACCGCCTTCCTGCACCTGGGCGACGCCCACTTCCCGTCCACCGGGGAGCACGCCTTCTCGATGAGCGCCCGGGAAGGGGCCGAACTCGCCCGCACGCTCGGCGCCCGCACCGTCGTTCCGGTGCACTACGACTCCTGGGAACACCTCGGCGAGGACCCGGCCCGGATCGCGGAGGCCTTCGCGGCACCCGACCTGGCGGGCCGCCTGCGCCGGCTGGTCCCGGGCGTCCCCGAGCGGCTCTGAGCTCGCACCCCTGCCGCCGACCACCTGTTACTCGACCACCCGCCGCCCGTCAGAACCGGACCCAGCGAAGGAGCACACCGATGTCCACCACGACCACCGCCACCGCCGTCACCGCCGCCACGACGCCCGCCGAAGCCACCGCGTACGGCGAGGTGCGCCACCACACCGTCGAGATCGACGGCCTGCCGGTCTTCTACCGGGAGGCGGGCGACCCGGCCAAGCCGACCCTGGTCCTGCTGCACGGCTTCCCCAGCAGCTCCGCGATGTTCCGCAACCTGCTCCGCGACCTCGCCGACTCCTACCACCTGGTCGCCCCCGACCACGTGGGCTTCGGGCAGTCCGCCACCCCACCCGTCGGTGAGTTCGCCTACGGCTTCGAGAAACTGACCGAGTACACGCTCGCCCTGCTCGACACCCTCGGCATCGACCGCTTCGCCCTCTACATCCAGGACTACGGCGCGCCGATCGGCCTGCGGATCGCCTCCCGGCACCCGGAGCGGGTCACCGCCCTGATCAGCCAGAGCGGCAACGCCTACCTGGAGGGCTTCACCCCGTTCTGGGACGTGCTGTTCGCCCACGCCGAGGACCGGGCCGCCCACGAGCCCGCCGTCCGCGAACTGCTCACCGCCGGGGCCACCCGCTGGCAGTACGTCCACGGCGTGCCGGCCGACCGGCTGGACCGGCTCTCGCCGGACACCTGGACCCTCGACCAGGCCGGGCTCGACCGCCCCGGCAACCGGGAGATCCAGCTCCAGCTGTTCTGGGACTACCAGTTCAACCTCGACGGCTACCCGGCCTTCCAGGAGTACCTCCGCACCCACCGGCCGCCCACGCTGGTCGCCTGGGGCCGCAACGACGAGATCGTCACCCCGTCCGGCCTCGGCCCGGACGCCGTCACCTCCCGGCTCGCCGACGTCGGCGCGCCCCGGCTGCGGCGGCTGCTCGCCGGGCTGAAGG
>NZ_JBFBDO010000202.1:0-5645 GCF_040683335.1 Kitasatospora sp. NPDC093806 | reverse complement strand
GCCGCGGGCCCTGGGGGGGTGGGCCCGGCGGCGCCGGCCCGGGGGGTGCCGGGGGCGGGCGCAGGGATGCCCGCGGGTGCCGGAGGGTTCCGGCGGGGGGGGTTATCCGGCGGCGTAGCGGTGGCGCAGTTCGATCTTGCGGACCTTGCCGGTGAGGGTCTTGGGCAGGGCTTCGGTGATCTCGAGCCGTTCGGGCAGGAAGCGGTCGTCCTGGCCGGCGCGGCGCAGGTGGGTGCGCAGTTCGTCGAGGGTGGGCGGGACGGGTCCGGCGGGGACGACGACGGCGAGGATGGTGTCGTCGATGTGGCCGGTGGGTCCGACGATGGCGGCGTCGGCGACCTTGGGGTGGCCGGCGATGACGGATTCGAGTTCGGCCATGGGCAGGACGATGCCGTCGCGCATGATGGCGTCCTTGGCGCGGCCCAGGACGCGGATGCCGCCGCGGCCGTCCTCGCGGGCGACGTCGCCGGTGTCGAACCAGCCCTCGGCCATGAGGTCGGCGTCGAAGACGTCCTGCTGCTTGTAGTAGCCGAGGGCCTGGGAGGCGCCGCGTACCCGCAGGCGGCCCACGCAGGCGCGCTGGGTGGGGTCCTGGCAGGCGTCGATGCGGATCTCCATCGAGTCGATGGGGCGGCCGTGGGAGTGGGCGGCCCAGTCCTGGTTGTAGTCCAGGCGGCTGATGGTGACGGGTCCGAACTCGGACATGCCCCACACGGAGTAGGTGCGGGCGCCGAAGGTGTCGCGCAGTTCGTCGACGAGGTGCTGCAGGACGGGGGCGGCGCCGGTGACGGTGTGGCGCAGGGAGGAGATGTCGTGGGGGTCGCGCTGCTGGGCGGCGGCGACGCCGGTCAGGGTGGGCGGGGGGCCGTAGAGGAGGGTGGCGCCGTAGCGTTCGACGAGGTCGAGCAGGCCGGCGTGGTCGGGGCCGTCCTGGAAGGCGATGGTGCCGCCCAGCATGACGCCGGCCAGCACTCCCTGGCCGAAGCCGGAGTAGTGGACGAGGGGGGTGGTGACGGCGGCGACGAGGTCGTCGCGCAGCAGGAAGGTGTCGACGTAGCCGCGCACGCCGGAGTGGACGGTGTTCTGGGAGTGGACGACGCCCTTGGAGAAGCCGGTGGTGCCGGAGGTGAAGAGGACCACGAACGGCTCGTCGGGGCGCAGTTGGCGTCCTTCGAGGGCGCCCATGCGGGTCTTCTCCCAGTGGGTGGCGACGAAGTGGTCGTGGAAGTCGACGGCGCCGTCGGGGGCGTGGCCGTCGAGAACGACGAGGTGTTCCAGGGGCAGTTCGCCTCGCAGGTCCTGGAGGGTGTCGGCGAGGGGGTAGCCGTCCCAGTGGGGGACGGTGATGTGGACGCGGGCCTCGGTCAGGGCGAGGCGGTGGCGCAGTTCCTCTTCCTGGCAGACGGGGGCGATGGGGCAGATGACGGCGCCGGCGGCCATGCAGGCGAACATCAGGGGGACCATTTCCCAGCGGTTGGGCAGCTGGACGGCGACGACGTCGCCGCGCTGGACGCCGAGTTCGAGGAGGGCGCCGGCGAAGCGGTCGGTGAGGCGGGAGAGTTCGGCGTAGTCGAGGGTGTCGGTGCGGGCCTCGGCGAGGCGGCGTCCGGCGATGGCGAGTTTGCGGGGGCGGATGCGGGCCTGGCGGCGCAGGTCGTCGAGGAAGGTGTCGTCGCGCCACCAGCCGCGCCGGCGGTATTCGGCGAGGCGGTCGGCGGGTGAGGGGGTGCTGGTCATCGGAAGAGCTCCTGGCGGCGGGTGGCGAGCAGTTCGGGCAGCGGGTCGCCGGCGCGGGCGGCGGCGATGGTGAGCAGGTCGCGGGTGTTGACGCGCACGCGGTCGGCGACCCAGTCGAAGACCCACTGCTTGCGGGCGTCGGCGGGAAGGTCGAAGGGGACCTTGCGGGTGACGGCGAGGGCGGCGGAGCCGGCGCCGCCGATGTTGGCGATGACGCCGGGCACGAGGGTGGCGCCGCCGGCGGCGATCTTCTCGCGGGCCTGGGCGCTGGAGGCGATGTTGGCGCCCTCGACGACGAGGGGGGCGCGCAGGCGGTGGGCGTTGTCGTCGTTGAGGGCGTGCTTCTGGGCGGCGAGGACGAGCAGGTCGGCGTCGACGTCGAGCCAGGCGTCGGGGGTGGTGGTGACGGTGACGTGCTGGGGCAGGCGGGTGTGGTCGATGCGGCCGAAGTCGTCGGTGATGGCGGCGAGGTCGGCGACCGGCAGGCTCGGGGCGCTGATGGTGCCCTGGACGTCGGCGACGGCGACGATGGTGTGGCCGCGGTCCTGGAGGAAGCGGGCGACGGCGCGGCCGACGGCGCCGAAGCCCTGGATGACGACGCGGGCGGACTCGGTGCGCCCGGCGGCTTCCAGGGCGGTGAGGGCGGCGACGCCGACGCCGTGGCCGGTGCAGTCGATGAGGGGCTCGTAGTAGGTGCGCCAGTCGATGGGCATGTCGGGGGCGCCGAGGCGGTAGCGGGGGTCGTAGCGGGCCTCGTCGAAGAAGACGGCGCGGTCGGCGGGGGTGACGCCCATGTCGATGCCCAGGTGGATGCCGCCGTGCAGGAGGGGCTTGACGGTGCGTCCGAAGGTGCGGAACGTCTGCTCGCGGGTGTGGGGGTCGCGGTCGGCGTCGGTGGCGACGATGCCGGCCTTGGCGCCGCCGATGCGCAGCCCGGCGAGGGTGAACTTCTCGGTCATGTCGCGGGCCAGGCCCGCGACCTCCTCCTCGCTGACGGCGCCGGTCATCCGGGTGCCGCCCATGGCCAGGCCGTCGACGAGGGAGTCGACGACCACCCAGCCCTTGAGTGTGCCGCCGCTGCCGTTGAGGTGGACGGTGAAGGCGGGCTGGTGCGGGCGGGTCGGGTCACTCATGGCCCCTCCTGGGATCGGGTCGCTCGTGGGGACCGGGCCGGGAAGGGGGCCGGGTCCGTGATGCGGGATGCGGGATGCGTACGGGCGTGCGGGTGCGGGTGCGGTCACTGGTAGAGGGCGGCGAAGCCGCGCAGGATCTCCAGGCCGTCGGTGCGGAACTCCAGGTGGGCCTGGGCGCCGTGGATGCGGCCGTCGTCGGAGCGCAGGAACTCCACGGGGGCGTGTTCGGAGCGTCCGATGGAGCGGAACCCGGCGGGGGCTTCCTGGAGGTAGAGGGTGTGGCGGTGGAAGACCGTCACGGTGGGCTTGACGTGGGTGAAGATCGGCTCGTCGGTGTCGACCTGGACCTCGTGGCCGCCCACGCGCTGGGGGCCGTCGGCCAGGCGGGCGCCGTTGGCGACCGCGATGATCTGCATGCCGCCGCAGATCCCGAACACGGGCACGTGGGTGGTCATGACGAGGTCGACGAGCGGCTTGTAGTAGTCCTGGTCGTACGCTCTGACCTTGGTGCCGCTGAGCACGATCGCCTGATGGCGGCCGTCCAGGCGGGCGGGCACGGACGCGGCGTCGGTGACGTCGGTGTCCGAGCCGAGGTCCTCCAGGCGGGTGCGCAGCTGCTTGAGGGACAGGGTGCCGTTGTTGACGACCAGGACGCGGGTTTTCGCCACGGTGTTCTCTCGCCTCCTTCTGGCGGGATGCGGGCTCCCGCCCGCGGGGTGCGGGCGGCCCCGGGGGGTGGCCCGGGGGCCCGGCGCGGTACGGGTGGTGGGTGCGGGGTGGGTCAGTGGGTGCGGGGTGGTGCGGGTGCGGGGTGGGTCAGTGGGTGCGGGGTGGTGCGGGTGCGGGGTGGGTCAGTGGGTGCGGGTGATGCGGGTGCCGGTGCGGCCGTCGAGCAGGTCGCTGACGAGGGCGCTGCCGAGGACGACGCGCTCCACGCCGCCGTCCAGGGCCTCGCCGGCGGCGCGCAGTTTCTTGCGCATGCCGCCGGTGGCGCCCTTGTCGCGGAACGCGGCCGCGTCGCGGTCGCTGATGGCGGTGACGGGGGCGCCGTCGATCAGGAGGTGGGCGACGTCGGTGACCAGGACCAGGTCGGTGGCGCCGGCGGCGGCGGCGATCGCGGCCGCGGCGCGGTCGGCGTCGGTGTTGATCTCCTGTCCCACCTCGTTGCGGGCCAGCGGGGTGACGAGGTAGGCGTGGCCCGCCTGGAGGTTCTTCAGGGGGGCGGGGTCGACGCCGGTGATCGGGCCGACGAGGTTGTCGAGTTCGACGAGCTGCTTGTCGCGCCACCACCAGCGCTCGCCGGGGCCGGCCTGGACCAGGCCGTCGCTGCCCAGCAGGCGTTCGGCGGTGATGCCGCGTTCACGCAGGCGGGTGAAGACGTCCTCGGCCATGGTGGCGCTGACGGTCTTGATGTCGGCGATGACCTCGGGGGTGGTCCAGCGGCTCTGGTTGCCGTAGCGGTCGCGCAGGATGGCCTGCGGGCCGGCGTAGAGGGGGTTGAGCTCGCGCAGGGGGCGCGACCAGCCGTGGACGAGGATCAGCGGGTGGGCGCGGCCGTGGCGGGCGAGGTCGTCCCACCAGGTGCCGTCGAGGTCGTCCAGGCAGCTGCCGCCCAGCTTCACGACGGTCGGCACCGGCACCGGCGTCTGGGGGGCCGGGTGTGCGGGGGTGGTGTGGGTGCTCATGCGGGCATCACCGGCTGCATCGCAAGGCCCGTCTCCTCGGGCAGGTGGAAGCGCAGGTTCGCGGCCTGCAGGGCCTGGCCGGCGGCGCCCTTGACGAGGTTGTCGAGGGCGGCGAGGACGACGATGCGGCCGCCGTCCTTGTCGTGCAGGGGCACGACGTCGCAGAAGTTGGAGCCGAGCACCGCCTGCGGGTCGGGCACCGGGATCAGCGTCTCGTCGTGGCGGCGTACCCGCACGAAGCGGTGCTCCTTGTAGAAGCGGGTGTAGGCGCGCTGGAGTTCGCGCTGGTCGACCTGGTGGTCGGTGAACACGTAGGCGCTGGTGAGCAGGCCGCGGACGTGGGAGACGCCGTAGGCGGACATGGTGAGGGAGTCGATGCGCGCTCCCTTGGCACGCTCCAGGAAGTCGGCGACCTCGGCGGCGTGGCGGTGGCCGGTGGGCGCGTAGGGGGCGATCGCGCCGGAGCGGAAGGGGTGCAGGTCGGCGGTGCGCAGGTGCAGGCCGCCGCCGCTGGAGCCGGACTTGCCGTCGACGACGACGGTCTTCAGGTCCAGGCCCATGGCCAGGGTCAGCGGGGCGAGGCTGAGGGTGAGGGCGGTGGCGTAGCAGCCGGGGATGGAGATGAGGGGGGCGTCGGGCAGGAGGTCGCGGATGAGTTCGGGGACGCCGTAGACGAAGCGTTCGGCGAGGTCGGGGCGGCGCTGGGCCTTGGGGTACCAGCGGTCGTGGAGCTCGGGGGTGGCGATGCGGAACGCGCCGGAGAGGTCGACGATCGCGGGGACGCGGTCGGCGAGCAGGGCGGCGAGGCGGGCGGAGACGGGGGCGGGGGTGGCGAGGAAGAGGACGTCGACGCGTTTCGCGATGGTGTCGGCGTTGTCCTCGGTGACGGGCTCGATGCCCAGGCCCAGGTCGATACGCAGGTTGGCGTGCAGTTCGGCCGGGCGGCGGCCGATGTTGGAGGAGCCGCCGAGGAAGGTCAGTTCCATGGCGGGGTGCTGGGTGATGGCGTAGTCGGCGCCGGAGCGGATCTTCGCGACGAAGTGCCGGATGTCGTCGTCCCAGTTCGTCGACCTCGGGTGCATGTTCGGAG
>NZ_JBFBDO010000201.1:0-5776 GCF_040683335.1 Kitasatospora sp. NPDC093806 | reverse complement strand
GCGACAAGGGCACCAGTTCGTCGGTGCCCCCGACCTTCATCAACGACCGCCTGTGGGGCGCCGGGCACCTGATCGAGTTCTTCGACAGCTTCAGCGCGCGGGCCGGGGCCGGGCAGTACCTCTCGCTGGGCGCGGGGCACTACACGCCCGAGGTCGCCAGGATCACCGTCAGCTACGGCGACGACCCGACGCAGTACCCGGCCGTCATGGCCGGCGGCGCGTACGTCCACGCGGCGGCCATCACGACCGGGGGCTCTCCCGTCCCGGCCCCCTACGTCCACGCGTACGACGCCGCCGGAAAGGAGATCTACAACCAGAAGACCCAGCCCGCCGTCAGGAGCGCCCGCCCGTAGGCGTCGCCTCGGAGGCAGGGTCTTGCGCGCGGTAGGTGGCGTGGACGTGTTCGAGGTACCGGTCGGCGTCTGGATAGGGGCGGTCCTGGGCGCCGTGGCGGTGGAGGTCGAGCCGGCCGTCCGGGTGGAGGCGCAGGGTGGTGGTCGCCGCCCGGGGCGGCAGGGCCGTGTCGGTGCTGTCGGTGCTGTCGGTGGTGGCGGCGGGGAGAGCGAGGACTGGAACGGCGGGAGGGAACATCGCGAGGGCGTCGTCGACGGTGGCGGCCGGCGGGTGGCCGGTGCGGTTGGCGCTGCTCACGTACAGGACCGGGTGGTCGGCGAGGACGGGGAGCAGGGGCGTCCAGCGCGCGCCGAAGAGCATGGTCCAGCCGTCGCGGGTGGCCGGTGCGAGCCAGTCGGGGCGGGGCGCGCCGGACCTGAGCGGCAGCAGCAGGGTGACCCGTTCCTCGACGAGCAGTCGGCGGGCCAGCGCGGCCAGGCGTTCGGTGAGGTCAAGGGCTTCGCCGGCCGCGGCGAAGGTGTCGGGATCGTGGGCCCAGAGGGCGACGGCCTGGTCGGCGGGGCGGCCCTTGGCCGTGTTGACGGCCTGCGGGTCGGGTCCGGCGACGACATGGGTCAGCGGCGCCGGGTTCGGCAGGACCACGGCCGTGCCGCGCCGCAGCGCGCGGCGGGCGCCGTCGACGTCCACGGCCTCCGAGGCCCGGCCGGCCTGCGGGGTGGGGTTCATTACCGCTCTCCCGTCACGGTCGCGCACACGCCGTCGAGGTAGGCGGCGAAGGTGTCGTCCGGCACGACCGCCCGGCCGGTGCGGTACGCCCACGTCTTGACCCAGCGCATCGCCGCCTTCGCCCGGGCGTCGTCCAGCTCGTGGCCGAGCCGGGCGGCCACGGCCTTGACCACGCGGATGCTGGCCAGGTGGGTGAGGACCACGTCCGGGGTGATGCCCAGCAGTTCCTCGGGGTCGAAGGGCTGGAAGAGCCGGGGGTGGACGAAGGGGGTGCCGGTGGAGATCGTGCCGACGCCGCTGCCGACGATCGGCGTGGTCACCGACAGCGGTACGCCGGTCTCCGCGGAGACCCTCCGCGCGATGCCGGGCAGCCGGGTGAGGTCCGGGGCCGTCCACCACGCGTCCGCACCCGCCCCCAGGAACTCGGCGGCGGCGTCGGGCCGGTGCGCGAGCAGGAACAGCAGCTGCTCGGTCGCCACCATCCCGCTGCGCTCGGCGATCCCCAGCCAGGAAGCGGAGACCACGCGGACGCCGGCTCTCAGCGCCTCCAGGGTGTTGGCCAGGCCCAGGCCCAGGTCGTTGTGCAGATGGCTGGCGAGTACCACGTGGTCGCCGGCCGCTCCGCGCACCCGGCCGAACATCGTGGCGGTGTCGGCGGGCAGCTGGTGTCCGACGGAGTCGGCCAGGATGACGGTCCCCGCTCCGGTCTCGGTCAGGGTGGCCGCGTAGGCGGCCGTCAGCTCGTGGTCGGCGCGGGAGGCGTCCGCCAGGCAGACGTCCACCGCGACGGTGTCGTCCAGGCCCTTGGCCTCCTTGACGAGCCCGACCGCGCCGACGAGGGCGTCCCGGGCGGAGCCGTGCGTCATCACCTGCGCCATCGCCTCGGAGGCGGGCACGACGACCATGATTCGAGCGTGCGCGGTGCCCTTCACCGAGGTGATGGCCTGGCGCACGTCCGCTGCTCTGCCCCGGCACACCGCGGCGACGCTGACGGCGCCCTCGGTCTCCACCGCGACCCGCCGCACCGCCTCGAACTCCTCGGCGCACACCGCGGGGAACCCGGCCGCGAACACCACGTGCCGCGGTCCGTCCGCGCCGAAGATCCACCCCTGCTCCCGCGCCAGTTCGACCCGGAATCCGGCGCTCATCAGCGTCTTGCCCTGCGCGCCGTCCCGCGCGGACTCCTCCCACAGCACCACCCGCCCCGCCAGGGCGGACTCCCGCACCAGGTCACCAACCATCGCGCACTCCCCTCCCGGGGCCGCTCACGAGCGGCCCGGTGTCGCGGAACCCTCTTACCGGATGTCGATCTTCCCCGGCGCGAGGACGTCCATGCCCTCGCGACCCCGGCAAGGATCCAAGAGAGGGGCCCTAAGCGCGGCTCAGGATCCAGACCCCGTAGGCGTCGTTCGCGGGGTGCAGCTGGTAGGTGCCCGCCCGCAGGTCGACGCGGAGTCCGGCGGCGGTCAGGTCCGACTCGAACTCGGCCGCGGTGTAGGTCCGGGCGTACCGCGGCGGGTCCTGGAGATGGAAGCCGACCAGGATCCGGCCGTTCTCGCCGAGGACGTCGCGCATCGCGCCCAAGGCCCGGCGCTCCGTGCCCTCGGCCAGGTAGACGATCACGTTGCCGACGCAGACCACCAGGTCGAACGGGCCGTCGTCGGGGCCGAGGTCGAGGATGTCGCGTTCCTCGATCGGCAGCCCCGGGTAGGCCTCCCGGGCCTGCCGGACCAGCGCCTCGTCGGGCTCGATCGCGACCACGTCGTGCCCCCGTCGCAGGAGTGCCGCGGCGACCCGGCCCATTCCGGCGCCGGCGTCGAGCACCCGGGCGCCGCGCGGCAGGAGCGTGTCGGCGAGGCGGGCCTCACCGTCGACGTCCTCGCCCGCGGCGATGAGGTCGGCGAACCGCTTGCCGTAGTCCCCGCTCCGTCCCGCCTCCTGCCAGCGGGTCGGCGGTGTCGTCATCGGTACCGGTTCTCCGGGGGGCGGCGTGCTCCTGTCCATGCCCGAATCCTATGGCGGTGCAGGTCCCGACGGTTCGCTGCGGCCACGGCGCTGCGGCCAGGGCGTTCGGTCAGGGCGTTCGGTACGGGTGGAAGCCGTGGCCGGTCTTGCGGCCGAGCAGGCCGGCCTCCACCATCCGGGAGAGCAGCGGCGGGGGAGCGTACAGCGGCTCCTTGTACTCGTCGTACATCGATCGCGCGATCGCCTCGACGGTGTCCAGGCCGATCAGGTCGGCGAGCCGGAGCGGCCCCATCGGGTGGGCGCAGCCGTGGACCATGCCGGCGTCGATGTCGGCGGCGGTGGCGTGGCCGGCCTCGGCGAGGCGGATGGCGGAGAGCAGGTAGGGGATCAGCAGGGCGTTGACGACGAAGCCGGCGCGGTCGCGGGAGCGGATGACCTGCTTGCCGAGGACGTCCTCGGCGAAGCCGTGCACGCGGTCGAGCACGGTCGGGTCGGTGTGCAGCGAGGAGACCAGTTCGACCAGCGGCATCACCGGCGCGGGGTTGAAGAAGTGCAGGCCGAGCACGTGGGCGGCCCGGCCGGTGGCGATGCCGAGCCGGGTGACCGGGATGGCGGAGGTGTTGGTGGCGAGCACGGCGTCGTCGGCGACGAGGACCTTGTCCAGGGTGACCAGAACCTCGGCCTTGACCCGCTCGTCCTCGACGACGGCCTCGACGACCAGCTGACGGTCGGCCAGCACCTCCAGGTCGTCGGCGAAGAGCAGGTGCGCCCAGGTGTCGGCGCGCTGCCGCTCGGTGAGCCGGCCGCGGTCGACGGCGCGGTGCAGGGAGCGGTCGATGCGGGCGCGGGCGGCGCGCAGCGCGGCGGGGCCGTGCTCGCAGACGATGGTGTCCAGGCCGGCCCGGGCGAAGACTTCGGCGATGCCGGCGCCCATCTGCCCGGCGCCGACGACGGCGACCCGTCGGATGTCGTTCATGATCGGTTGTCGTTCATGAGGGCCCCTCCGGGAGCGGTGTCATGTGGTGGGCGCGGTCGGCGCGGTGGTGCGGACGAGGTGGCGGGCGTAGGCGTCGGTGGTGAGGAACGCGGGGAGGTCCGGGCCGAGGGCGGTCTCGGTGAGGATCCGCACGGCGTTGTCCAGCCGCGCGGGGTCGGCGCCCTCGGTGAGCAGGGCCGCCCGTTCCCGCTCGATCAGGCGGCGCACCAGGTCCGGGGTGGCGAGCGAGCCGCCGCCGAGGCGGGCGCAGTGGTGCTGCCACTGCCAGAGCTGGCAGCGGGCGATCTCGGCGGTGGCGACGTCCTCCATCAGCCCGAAGACGGCGACCGCGCCGGAGCCGTCCAGCCACGCGGTGAGGTAGCGCAGGGCGACGGCCACGTTGGCGCGCAGGCCCTGCTCGGTCGGGAGGCCGGCGCTGAGCCGGTGGACGCCCAGCAGGTCGGTGGCGGTGACCTCGACGTCCTCCCGGGTGCGGTCGAGCTGGTTCGGCAGCTCGCCGAGGACGGCGTCGAAGGCGGTGCGGCAGGTGGCGACCAGACCGGGGTGGGCGACCCAGGAGCCGTCGAAGCCGTCGCCGGCCTCGCGCTCCTTGTCGGCGCGGACCCTGGTGAGGGCCACCGCGTTGGCGTCGGGGTCGCGCTGCGGGATCGCGGCGGCCATGCCGCCGATGGCGTGCGCCCCGCGCCGGTGGCAGGTGCGGACCAGCAGGTCGGTGTAGGCGCGCATGAACGGCTGGGTCATGGTCAGGGTGGCGCGGTCGGGCAGGACGAACCTCGGCCCGTGCCGGGCGAAGTTCTTGATCAGGCTGAACAGGTAGTCCCAGCGGCCGGCGTTGAGTCCGGCGGCGTGCTCGCGCAGTTCGTAGAGGATCTCGTCCATCTCGAACGCGGCGGTGATGGTCTCGATCAGGACGGTGGCACGGATCGTGCCGTGCGGGATGCCCAGCTCGGCCTGGGCGACGGTGAAGACGTCGTTCCAGAGGCGGGCTTCGAGGTGGTTCTCCAGCTTGGGGAGGTAGAAGTACGGGCCGCTGCCGCGTTCGATCTGCCGCTTGCCGCAGTGGAAGAGGTAGAGGCCGAAGTCGACCAGGGAGCCGATGGCGGGGCGGCCGTCGAGCAGCAGGTGGTGCTCCTCCAGGTGCCAGCCGCGCGGGCGGACCACGATCGTGGCGGGGGAGTCGCCGACCCGGTAGCGCCTGCCGTCGGGGGTGGTGTCGTCGATCCGGCCCTCGATCGCGTCCAGCAGGTTGAGCTGTCCGGAGACGAGGTTGTGCCAGGTGGGGGCGGTGGCGTCCTCGAAGTCGGCGAGCCAGACCTCGGCCCCGGAGTTGAGGGCGTTGACGGCCATCCGGCGTTCCGGCGGGCCGGTGATCTCCACCCGCCGGTCGTGCAGGCCCGGTCCGGCGCCGACGACCCGCCAGCTGCGGTCCTCCCGGACGGCGCGGGTCTCCGGGCGGAAGTCCAGGGTGCCGCCGGCGGCGAGGGCGGCGGACCGGCGTTCGCGCTCGGCGAGCAGCTCCGCGCGGCGGGCGGCGAAGGGGAGGTGCAGGCGGGCGACGAAGTCGAGGGCCTCGGGGGTGAGGATCTCGTCGAAGCGGTCCTCGGGCTCGCCGAGGACCTCGATACGGCTGGGCAGGGTCATCCGGTTCTCCAGGGGGCAGTCGGGAGGCGCCCGGGGTCCCGTCCCTCAACGGGACCCCGGGCGGGGTGGACGGCGGCCGCTCCCCAAGCGCCC
>NZ_JBFBDO010000200.1:0-5935 GCF_040683335.1 Kitasatospora sp. NPDC093806 | reverse complement strand
GGCGGAGGCCCCCGCGCCGGGTCAGGCGCGCCGGGTGCCGAGGACGTGGGCGAGCGCGGCGGCGGCCGCCAGCAGCGCGGCGGAGAGGACGAGCAGCAGTCCGGTGGAGCCGAGCAGCCCGGCCGCGCGATCGTGCGCGGAGAGCCGGGTGAGCAGCAGGTTGACCGGCGGCAGGCCCCTGGTCACGGTGAGGACGAGCAGCAGCCCGAGCGCGAGCAGCAGGGCGTACCCCTGGCGGTTCAGCAGCGGCCGGGAGCAGAGCAGGCCGACGGCGGTGCCGGTGCAGGCGCAGGTGAGCTGGGCCTCGACGCCGAGCAGCAGGTCGGCGGCGGTCGGGTGGTGGGTGCCGAGGAGCAGCGGCAGGGCGAGCCCGAGGGCGGTCAGCGGCAGGCTCGCGAGCAGCGCGGTGAGCACGGTGCCGGTGAGGACGCGGCGGGCGGAGCCGGCGGTGGCGGTCAGCACGGCGTGGTGCGGCCGGTCCTCCAGGCCGCCGAGGGCCATGGTGAGCCAGGTGGCGGCGAGCAGCATCGCCGTCGCGGCGGCGGCGTGGGCGGCGGTCAGCGGGCCGGTGTCGTCGGCGGTCAGGACGGTGACCAGGACGGTGAACAGGAGCAGCGGGGCGAGGTAGCGCTGGGAGAGCAGCAGGGTGGTGAGCCGGTAGCGGACGAGGGCGGTCATCGGGCGGCCTCCCGGGCGGGGGCGGACTCGGCCGCTCGGGGGCGGGTGACGCGCTGGACCGAGAAACGGTGGCGCAGGGCGGTGAGCAGGACGGCGTCGGTGTGGGGCGGTTCGACGCGCAGGTGCAGGTCGGCGCCGTGCCGGGCGAGGCCGAGCACACCGGGCAACGCGGACCAGTCGGGCAGCGCGGACCGGTCGGGTGAGGGCCCGGGGCCGGTGACGACGATCTCCGCGTGCTCGGCACCCGCCGGAACGGTGAGCCGGCCGTCGGCGATGGCGCGGGTGGCGGTGGCGTGCGCGACGGCGATCGCCTCGCGGTGGTCGGTGAACACCACCGCCCCGCCGTCGGCGGCGACTTCGGCGATGAGCCCGGCGAGGACGGTGTGCGCGGAGGCGTCCAGGCCGGACCACGGTTCGTCGAGGACCAGGAGGTCGGGCCGGACCAGCAGGGCCTGGGCGAGCGCGACCTTCTGGGCGTTGCCCTTGGAGAGGGTGCGCAGGGCGGCGTCGGGCCCGCCGGCCAGGGCGAGCCGGTCGAGCAGCCGGCCGGCCCGGTCGCGGGCGGCGGCGGTGGACAGGCCGCGGATCCGGCCCAGGTGGGTGAGGTAGCCGACGGCGGTGAGGCGTTCGTGGGCGGTGAAGCGGTCGGGGACGTAGCCGACGACGGCGCCCGGGCGGCCGCTGACGCGTCCTGCCGTGGGGCGGCTCAGGCCGGCCAGGATCCGCAGCAGGGTGGACTTGCCGGAGCCGTTGGCGCCGAGGACGGCGAGGACGTCACCGGGCGCGAGCCGCAGGTCGACCTCGCGCAGGATCCAGCGCCCCCGGCCGAAGCGCCGGCCGACGGCTTCGCAGTGCAGCAGCTCGGCGTTCGGCAAGTCGGTGCCCCTCCCCAGATTCCGGCGGATCGCACCCTACTGGGGGCCGGGTAGGGAGCGGGTAACCGGCTTCCGTCGGCGACACCGGGAACGGGTAACCGGCTTCCGTCGGCGGCGCGAGCCGGGTTGGGGCGGGTGGCTGACGGTGGGGTCCGTTCGGTCCAGCCGGGCGCCGACCGGCGCGCGGGGCGCGGTGGCCGCGCATACGGTGGCGAACGCTCCCCCTTGCGGGCCCGTGGAGCGCTGCTCCGGGCCCGTCCGGTCCAGAGAGGCGCTCCCAGATGACGAACCCCGCGACCGACCCCGCCGTACGGCCCGCGCGTCCCCGGCCCACGCGTCCCCGGCACCGCGGAACCGCCCCGGCGGCCCTGGCGCTGGCCGGGCTGCTGGCCGCCGCCGGCTGCTCCGGCGGCGGCGCGGCGTCCGAGCCGCCGGCGGCCGGGGCGGTGACCGCCGTCCCGGCGGTGGTCACCCCGACGCCCTCGGCCACGCCGGCCAGCCCGGCCGACGGCGCGACGACCGTCCCGCTGACCCCGGACGTGACGGCCCGGCTGGACGCGGCCGTGCAGCGGGTGCTGACCGAGGCCTCGGTGCCCGGGGTGATCGTCGGCCTGTCGACGCCGCGCGGCGACTACCTGAAGGCCTTCGGGGTGTCCGACAAGGTGGCGGGCATCCCGATGGTGACCGGGCTCAACACCCGGATCGGCAGCGAGACGAAGACCTTCACGGTCACCGGTCTGCTCCGGCTGGTCGACCAGGGCCGGGCCGCGCTGGACGACCCGATCGGCAAGTACCTGACGGGCGTGCCGAACGGCGACACCATCACCCTGCGCCAGCTCGCGGACATGCAGAGCGGCCTGTTCAACTACTCGCAGGACGAGGACTTCGCCAAGGCCCTGATCTCCGATCCGCAACGGCCCTTCACACCGGAGCAGTTGCTGTCGTACGCGTTCAAGCACCCGGTGAACTTCGCGCCGGGCGCCCGGTTCGAGTACTCCAACACCAACACGGTGCTGCTGGGCCTGGTGATCGAGAAGCTGAGCGGGCAGTCGCTGCGGGCCTTCCTGAAGAAGGAGGTGTTCGACCCGGCCGACCTGGGGCGGACGGTGTTCCCGGCCGGCAACGAGTTCCCGCAGCCGCACCCGCGCGGCTACACCGACCAGACGCCGGACGGGAAGATCGCCGACTCGACCGACTGGAACCCGTCCTGGGCCTGGGCGGCGGGGGCGATCATCTCGGACCAGGCGGACCTGCGGAAGTGGGCGAAGGTGCTGGCCACCGGCAGTCTGCTGACCCCGGCGACGCAGGCGGAGCGGCTGAAGCAGCAGCCCTCGCCGGTGCCGGACGTCTGGTACGGGCTGGGGCTGTTCGTCAACCACGGCTGGATCGGGCACAACGGCTCGCTGCCGGGCTACCAGTCGGTGGTGATCCACCTGCCGTCCGCGCAGGCCTCGTTGGTGGTGCTGCTGAACACGGACGTGGCGTACCGGGGCGCGGAGCCGTCGACGCTGTTCGCGAAGGCGATCACCGAGATCGTGTCGCCCGGGAACGTCTACGACCTGCCGTCGGCGCCGGCGAGCCCGTCGGGCTCGGGCCCGGCCTCGGCCGCGCCGTCCACACCGTCCGTCGCCTGAGCGGCACCTGACCTGCCGTCAGATGCCCAGCACCTGCCCGAGGTCGTAGGAGACCGGCTCCTCCAGCTGCGCGTAGGTGCAGCTCTCGGGCGTGCGGTCGGGGCGCCAGCGGCGGAACTGCGCGGTGTGCCGGAACCGGGTGCCCTCCATGTGGTCGTAGCCGACCTCGACGACCCGTTCGGGGCGCAGCGGCACCCAGGAGAGGTCCTTGCCGCCGGTCCAGCGGCTCTGCGCGCCGGGCAGTCTGGCCTCGGCGTGCGCGGCCTCGTCGGCCCAGCCGCCCCAGGGGTGGCCGGCGAGGTCGGTCATCCGCAACGGGGCGAGCTCCTCGACGAGTTCGCGGCGGCGGGCCATCGGGAAGGCGGCGCAGACGCCGACGTGCTGGAGGCGGCCGGTGTCGTCGTGGAGGCCGAGCAGCAGCGAGCCGACGATCGGGCCGCTCTTGTGCTCGCGGTAGCCGGCCACCACGCAGTCGGCGGTGCGCTCGTGCTTGATCTTGTACATGGTGCGTTCGCCGGGCCGGTAGGGCTGGTCGAGCGGTTTGGCGACGATGCCGTCGAGGCCGGCGCCCTCGAACCGGGCGAACCAGGTCTCGGCGAGCTCGCGGTCGGTGGCGGCGGGGGCGGTGAACACCGGGTCGTCGGCGTCGGCGGCGTCCGCGAGGGCCGCTTCGAGGGCGGGGCGGCGGACCGTGAGCGGTTCGTCGAGCAGGGCGGTGTCACCGAGGGCGAGCAGGTCGAAGGCGACGAAGGAGGCGGGGGTGCGTTCGGCGAGCAGCCGGACCCGGCTGGCGGCGGGGTGGATGCGTTCGAGCAGTTCCTCGAAGCGGAGCCGGCCGTCGCGGGCGATCACCACCTCGCCGTCCAGCACGCAGCGCGGGGGCGTCGCCCGGCGGACGGCCTCGACGACCTCGGGGAAGTAGCGGGTCAGGGGCTTGCCGGTGCGGCTGCCGAGTTCGACCTCGTCGCCGTCGCGGAAGACGATGGTGCGGAAGCCGTCCCATTTGGCCTCGTACTGCATGCCGGGCGGGATCTTCGCGACGGACTTGGCGAGCATCGGGGCGAGCGGGGGCATGACGGGCAGGTCCATGCTCCCGATCCTCGCGCCGAACGACTGCCCGCGCGCGGTGGCCGGGCCCCGCTTAGCGTGGGTGGCATGGGCTCTGCCGTGGAACTGGATGTCGCCGGGCGCAGCGTCCGGCTGTCGAACCCGGACAAGGTGTACTTCCCGGAGCGCGGCTTCACCAAGCTGGACGTCGCCGAGTACTACCTGGCCGTCGCGGACGGGGTGCTGCGCGGGCTGCGGGACCGGCCGACGACGCTGCAGCGGTTCCCGGACGGGGTCGAGGGCGAGTTCTTCTACCAGAAGCGGGCACCCAAGGGCCTGCCGGACTGGCTGCCGACGGCGCGGATCGAGTTCCCCAGCGGCCGCTCGGCGGACGAGATCTGCCCGACCGAGCCCGCCGCCGTGCTGTGGGCGGCGAACCTGGGCTGTCTGACCTTCCACCCGTGGCCGGTGCGCCGGGCCGACACCGAGCACCTCGACGAGCTGCGGATCGACCTGGACCCGCAGCCGGGCACCGACTTCCGGGACGCGGTGCGGGCCGCGCACGAGCTGCGGGCGCTGCTGGAGGAGCAGGGCCTGCGCGGCTGGCCGAAGACCTCCGGCGGGCGCGGGCTGCACGTGTACGTGCCGCTGGTGCCGGAGTGGACCTTCGCCGACGGGCGGCACGCGGTGATCGCGCTGGGCCGGGAGCTGGAGCGGCGGCTGCCGGGCCGGGTGACGACCGCGTGGTGGAAGGAGGAGCGCGGGGAGCGGATCTTCGTCGACTACAACCAGATGGCGCGGGACCGGACGATCGCCTCCGCCTACTCGCTGCGGGCCCGACCGCGGGCGACCGCCTCGGCGCCGCTGCGCTGGGAGGAGCTGGACGACGCCCTGCCGGAGGACTTCGACCTGCGGACGCTGCCCGCCCGGTTCGCCGAGCTGGGCGACCTCCAGGCGGGGATGGACGGGGCCGGCTACCGGCTGGAGGGCCTGCTGGAGCTGTACGAGCGGCAGGTCGCGGAGGGCGCGCAAGGCGAGCTGCCGTACCCGCCGGACCACCCGAAGGCGGCGGGCGAGCCGACCCGGGTCCAGCCCAGCCGGGCCCGGAAGAAGCCGGAGGCCCCGGCAGCGGACCTGACGTGATCACGTAGGCTGACCGCCCACGACGATCATGAAGGTCATGGACGTCACGAAGGGGTGGGACGCACGATGGGTGTCCGGGGGCTGCAGGAGATTCTGGCGGACGCGGCGGGCGGGCTGTTCCCGCCGTCGGACGGGACGGTGACGGTGGTGCCGCAGCCGTCGCCGCGCGAGGCGGGGGTGGTGTCGTTCTCCGCGCACGCCGTGGTGTTCACCGACGAGGATCCGCAGTGGGTGCACGAGACGCTGGCCGCCGTGCCGAACGATCCGCTGGCGGCGCCGCTCTGTCCGCCGTTCCTGAGCGCCTTCGCCGCGCGCACCGGCCGGGTCAACGGCAACATCGACCTGCTGACGGTGGCCGACCGGCTGCCCGGCGAGCCGCCGCTGGCCCTGACGCCGGTCGAGGACCGCGACCACCCGCGGGTGGTGCGCGCCCTGCGCTACCGCGAGGACGTCCGGGTGTTCGAGACGACCGCTGAGCGCGGGGGCGTGCTGGTGCTGGGCCGCGGGGTGGCCGGGCGCTGGGAGTGCGCGGTCGAGGTGGAGCCGGCCGCGCGCGGC
>NZ_JBFBDO010000199.1:0-6344 GCF_040683335.1 Kitasatospora sp. NPDC093806 | reverse complement strand
GGTGGCGTCGCGGCGCTGGTCCTCGCCGCCGGCGCGCCGGCCGCCCTCGCGGCGAGCCCGTCGCCGGCTCCGAAGGCTCCTGCCACGGCTCCGAGTCAGGGTCAGGGGGCGGGGGCGGGTACGCCGTCCCCCCAGCCCACCACTGCCGCAGGTGCCGCGCAGGACGCGGCCGCCGTGGTCGGGGGCGAGCGGCTGGGGCGGACCGCCGTGCAGGTCGCGCCCCGGAGCGGGGCGCCCGAGCTGCCCGCCGGCCTCACCGGTCGGTCCTGGCTGATCGCCGACGCGGCCACCGGCGAGGTCCTCGCGGCCCGCAACCCGCACCTCCCGCTGCCGCCCGCCAGCACGCTGAAGATGCTGTTCGCCGACACCGTGCTGCCCAAGTTCGACCGCTCCGCGGAACACCGGGTGACCCTCGCCGAGCTGGCCGAGCTGGGCCCGGGCAGCAGTCTGGTGGGGATCAAGGAGAACCTGCCGTACCGGGTCGAGGACCTCTGGCGCGGCGTCTTCCTCGCCTCCGGCAACGACGCCGTGCACGTCCTCGCCCACATGAACGGCGGGCTGGCCCGGACCGTCACCCAGATGCAGGAACGCGCGGTGGCCCTGCAGGCCCGGGACACCCGCGTGGTCTCCCCGGACGGCTACGACCAGGACGGCCAGGTCTCCTCGGCGTACGACCTCACGCTGTTCGCCCGGGCCGGGCTGCGCAACGCGGACTTCCGCGCGTACTGCTCGACCCGCACCGCCCGCTTCCCCGGCGGGGTCGACAAGACGACCGGGCAGCGGACCGCCTTCGACATCGCCAACACCGACCGGCTGCTCGGCAAGTACCCCGGCCTCATCGGGGTGAAGAACGGTTACACCACCAACGCGGGCGCCACCTTCACCGGCGCCGCCGAACGCGGCGGCCGCACGCTTCTGGTGACGGTGATGCATCCCGAGCAGCAGTCCAAGGTGTACGACGAGGCGGCGGCGCTGCTGGACTGGGGGTTCGCGGCAGCCGGCAAGGTCGAACCGGTCGGACGGCTGGTGGAGGACACCGCGGCCGGGTCTGGGACTGGTGCCGGTGCCGGCCCCGGAGCCGCCGACACCTCCGTCACCGCGGGCCCGGCCGGCTCCGCCGAGGACCCGGCCGCCGATGTGCTGCCGCAGGCGATCCGGCAGACCGACGACCCGTTCGGCCCGGCGGGGTGGACGGCCGTCGCGCTGGGCGGGGCGCTGGCGCTCTGGGCGGCCGGACGGGTCCGCGCCCGGCGGCGCCCGCAGGCGCGGACGGCCGAGGCCGCCCCGGTACCGGCGGAGTTCGGCACCGCGCGGTTCACGACGGCCCCCTCCCCCGCGCCACTCCGCTCGCCCATCCCACCGATCCCGCCGCTCCCGCCCTTCCCGCCGACCGTCCGCGCGGCCGTCCGGTCCGGCTCGTCCGCACTGGGTGGCGCCACGGCGGTCGGCGGGCGCGGCCGGCGGCGGCTGGCCCGCCGGGCCCGGGCCTTCGCCCGGACCACCGTCCGGTCCGCCGGGACCCGGCTCGCCTCCGCCAGGGCCCGGCGTCCGCACTGAGGCCCGCCGGGGCAAGGCGGACCGACGACAACGGCACCAGCGACCAAGGAGCGGCGCGCGTGGAACTCTGGCTCCTCAACCACTTCCCGACCGCCGCGCTCGTCATGCTGGTGGTCGGCGGCTTCTTCGCACTCGCCATCGCCGGCAGCCTGCTGGCGTACCGTCGGCACCCCTCGCTGGTGGAGGGCGAGCACAACGACATGGTGGGTGTGGTGCTCGGCATGTTCGGCGCGATCTACGGCATTGTCCTGGCCTTCGTCATCGTCAACCTCTGGACCCAGCTGGAGGGCACCCAGGGCGTGGTGTCCACCGAGGCGACCGCCGTCTCCCAGATCGTCCGCGACGCCCGCGCGTTCCCGCCCGAGCCGCGAGCCGCCGTCACCGCGGCGGTCGGGGAGTACGTGCACTCCGTGGTCGAGATCCAGTGGCCGCTGATGCAGCAGGGGCGGGGCGACTTCGAGCGGACGGCGGAGAAGATCGAGGCCATCTACGGGGCCCTGCGCGCGTTCGAACCGCAGACGCAGACCGAGCAGGTCTTCTACGAGGAGGCGGTGAGCAGCCTCAACGACGCCGTCGCCCAGCGCCGGGCCCGGATCGCCAACAGCAGGCTGGCGCTGCCGCCGCTGCTCTGGATCCTGGTCATCGGCGGTTCGCTGGTGATCCTGCCGCTGACCTTCCTCTACGGGATCCGCGACCGGCGGATCCGGCTGCTGTTCGTCGGCTCGGTGGCCGGGCTCATCGGCTTCAGCCTGCTGCTGGTCCTGGTGCTGGACCGGCCGTTCGCCGGCGACCTCTGCGTGAGCCCGCAGCCGTTCAAGGAGAGCTCGCTCGCCCAGTTCTGGTGATCGGCCGGGCGTCACCCTCCGGACATAGAATTCCCGGCATGAGCCCCGAGACCCCCCAGCCCGACCCGCACCGGCGGGAGCGGCTCGAACGCCTCGTCACCCTCTCCGCCGGGAGCTACCTGCGGGTCACCACCTTCAAGAAGGACGGCACCGGCGTGCCGACCCCGGTCTGGGTGGTGCGCGACGGCGAGGCGCTCGGCATCTGGACCGTCGCCGACTCCTGGAAGGTCAAGCGGATCCGCAACCGCCCGGACGTCCTGGTCGGCCCCTGCGACGTGCGCGGCAACCCGACCGGCGCGGCGTACCCGGCCACCGCCGAGATCCTGAGCCCGGAGCGCACCGCCGCCTACCGGACGCTGCTGCGGCAGAAGTACAACCTGCTAGGCGTCCTCACCCTGCTCGGCAGCCGGCTGCGGCGCGGCGAGCGCGGCACCGTCGGCATCCGGATCACCCTCACCGACTGAGGCCCACCGGGGGCTCCCGCCGCACACGGACGGTTCGTCCGGTGCATGTCAGCAGAACTGTTCTTCCGTTGTACGTCTGGTCGTTCGCCGGAGCGCGCGGTATGGCACAGGTGGCGTTGCTACAACACTCAGCGCCCGTCCATCGACTGCACGCTCATCAGGAGGACCCGCCCATGCGGCGAACCGATCGCGTCCGGCTCCGCGCACTGGCGGTGGCATCCGCCGCCGCCGTCGCGGGAGCGCTCATAGCCCTGCCCGCCGGCACCGCGCAGGCGGTGTCCGCGGACATCGTCATCAGCCAGGTGTACGGCGGCGGCGGCAACTCCGGCGCCCCGTACACCAACGACTTCATCGAGCTGTACAACCGGGGCACCGCGCCGGTCTCGGTCGCCGGCTGGACCGTCCAGTACGCCTCGGCCGGCGGGTCGTCCTGGTCGAAGACCACGCTGTCGGGCACCATCGCCCCCGGCAAGTACTACCTGGTGCAGGAGGCGGCCGGGACCGGCTCCGGGGCCGCCCTGCCGACGCCGGACGCCACCGGCACGATCGCGCTGAGCGCCACCAGCGGCAAGGTCGCGCTGGTCACCAACGGCACCGCGCTCACCTGCTCCGCCGGCTGCGCCACCCAGCCGGGCGTCAAGGACTTCGTCGGCTACGGCTCCTCCGCCAGCTCCGCCGAGGGCTCGCCGACCGGCAACCTCTCCAACACAAGCGGCGCGCTGCGGGCCGGCGGCGGCGCCACCGACACCGACAACAACGCGGCCGACTTCGCCGTCACCGCGCCCACCCCGCGCAACTCCTCCTCCACCGGCGGCGGGACCGGCGGCGGCACCCGGATCCACGACGTCCAGGGCGCCGCCCGCACCTCCCCGCTGGCCGGCGGCTCGGTCAGCGCCGTCCCCGGCGTGGTGACGGCGGTCGGCGCGAGCGGCTTCTGGTTCCAGGACCCGCTGCCCGACGCCGATCCGGCGACCAGCGAGGCGCTGTACGTCTACACCGCGGGCGCGCCCGGCGTGGCGGTCGGCGACTCGGTGACGGTCGGCGGCACGGTGAGCGAGTTCCGCCCGGGCGGCACCGGCGGCACCACCAACCTCACCATCACCGAGCTCACCGGCCCGAGCGTCACCGTCCTCGCGCACAACGCCGCGCTGCCCGCCGCCACCCTGGTCGGCGCCGGCGGCCGGGTGCCGCCGGCCGCGGTGATCTCCAGCGTCACCTCCGGCAACGTGGAGACGGCCGGCACCTTCCAGCCGGCCACCGACGGCCTGGACTTCTGGGAGTCCCTGGAGGGCATGCGGGTCCAGCTGAACAACGCCGCCGTGGTCGGCCCGACCAGCAAGTTCGGCGAGATCCCGGTCGTCCCGCAGGGCTCCGCCACCCGCACCAACCGCGGCGGCATCCTGCTCCAGGCCGCCGACGGCAACCCCGAGCGGATCATCCTGGACGACGTGCTCGCCCCCACCCCGACCGCCAACGTGGGCGACACCCTGTCCGGCGCCACCGTCGGCGTCCTCGACTACTCCTTCGGCAACTTCAAGCTGCTGGTCACCGCGACCCCGACGGTCGCCGCCGGCGGCCTCGCCCCGGAGACCACCGCCGCGGCCGCCGCCGGCGAGCTCGCCACGGCGACCTTCAACGTCGAGAACCTCTCCCCGAACGACCCGCAGAGCAAGTTCGACGGCCTGGCCGCCGCGGTCGTCAACAACCTCCGCTCGCCCGACCTGATCGCCCTGGAGGAGATCCAGGACAACACCGGCGCGACCGACAACGGCGTGGTCGCCGCCGACCAGACCATCACCCAGCTGACCGCCGCGATCACCGCGGCCGGCGGCCCGTCCTACTCCTACCGCCAGATCAACCCGGTGGACGACCAGGACGGCGGCCAGCCGGGCGGCAACATCCGCCAGGTCTTCCTCTTCCGCACCGACCGGGGCCTGACCTTCACCGACCGCCCGGGTGCCGGCTCCACCACCGCCGACTTGGTGGTCAACAACGCCGGCACCCCGGCCCTCGCCTACTCCCCCGGCCGGATCGCCCCCACCGACTCCGCCTTCAACGCCAGCCGCAAGCCGCTGGCCGGCGAGTTCCGCTGGAACGGCCGCCCGGTCTTCGTGATCGCCAACCACTTCAACTCCAAGGGCGGTGACCAGCCGCTGTTCGGCCGCTACCAGCAGCCGTCCCGGCCGTCCGAGACCCAGCGGCACGCCCAGGCCACCCTGGTGAAGAACTTCACCGACCAGCTGCTCGCCGTCGACCCGAACGCCTCGGTCATCGTCCTCGGCGACCTCAACGACTTCGAGTTCTCCCAGACCGCCGACCTGCTCACCGCCGGCGGCTCCCTGGTCGACCTGCCCCGCACCCTCCCCCTCGCCGAGCGCTACACCTACGTCTACGAGGGCAACTCCCAGGTGCTCGACCACATCCTGATCTCCCCGGCCCTCGCCGCCAAGGCCTACAGCTACGACATCGTCCACCTCAACAGCGAGTTCGCCACCCAGCTGAGCGACCACGACCCCCAGATCGTCCGCATCCCCCTCCCCTGACCCACCTGCTCCACCCCACCCCCACTGCCCCACCCCCACTGCCCCGACGCCTCTCCCCGGCGCCGGGGCAGTGGCGCACCCGCGAACATGACATTCCGATTGCGTGCACACAATCTGCTCGAAACCTGGTCACACCACCAGTTCAAGCCGCTAGGCTCCCTGCTGGCCGGAACGGGCACATGCCGACGGCAACACCACACCACGGCTGCGCCCACATGCCCGGCACAGCCCTGTTCCTCTGGGGGACATTCGTGCAGGAAATGGTCAAGGGAGCCAATGTCGGACTCTCGGCGCTGAGCGAAAGCGTCGACTCCGTCACCGTCATCCTCGGGTGGAGCAGCCCCGCCGGCGACGGGGACGCCGATGTCTCGGTCCTCCTCTTGACCGCCGACGGCAAGGTCCGCGGCAACGCCGACTTCTTCTTCTACAACAACCCCACCGCCGAGGACGGCAGCGTCCAACTGCTCGGCCAGAGCCCCACCGAGGTCGGCACCGAGGACCGCATCCAGCTCGACCTCACCGCCGTCCCGGCCGACATCGAGCGCCTGGTCATCGCCGCCAGCCGCCACCAGCGCGCGGCCTTCGGGCAGCTCCACGACCTCCGGCTCGAACTCGCCGACCTCGGTGGCGAGCGGCTGCTCGGCTTCTCCATCGCCGACGCCGAGTCGGAGAGCGCCTTCGTCTTCGGCGAGATCTACCGCCGGCACCAGGAGTGGAAGTTCCGCGCCATCGGCCAGGGGTACGACACCGGGCTCGCCGGACTGGCCACGGACTTCGGCATCGAGATCGAGGACGACGAGGACGCCCAGGGCGGGGACACCCAGGGCGAGGAGGCCCAGGGCGATGGCGTCCGGGGCGATGACGTCCGGGGCGAGGACGCCGTGGGGGCGCACGCCGAGGCGACCGGGGAGGCGCCGGCCGGGGCGCCGGCCGGC
>NZ_JBFBDO010000198.1:0-6565 GCF_040683335.1 Kitasatospora sp. NPDC093806 | reverse complement strand
GGCTGGTCCGCACCGCCGAGGAGCTGGTCGACGCCGTCGACCGGATCGAGGCGGCCGGCCTCGCCGCCTGCCTCAAGCCCGCCGCCGGGGCCGGCCCCCGTCGGGTCGGCCCGTCGTACCACCAAGGGGGAGGACCCATGGGAATGTTCACGCTGGAGCGCGACCACCGCGAGGGGCACGAGGCGGCGGACGTCCTCGCCCGCGCCCGCACCCTGGTCGACCCGGTCCTGCGGGCCGCCGTCGACTCGCTGCCCGGCACCATGCGCCGGGTGGCCGGCTACCACTTCGGCTGGTGGGAGGCGGACGGCTCGCCGTCCACCGCCTCCTCCGGCAAGGCCATCCGGCCCGCGCTGGTACTGGCCGCCACCCAGGCGCTGGGCGGCAGCCCCGCCTCGGCCACCGCCGCGGCCGCCGCGGTCGAGCTGGTGCACAACTTCACCCTGCTGCACGACGACATCATCGACCGGGACGAGACCAGGCGTCACCGGCCCACCGCCTGGCTGGTGTTCGGCACCACCGAGGCGATCCTGGCCGGGGACGCCATGCACTCGCTGGCGCTGCGGCTGCTCGCCGAGGACGGCCACCCGGCCGCGGGCGACGCCGTCCGCCGGCTGACCGACTGCGTGGTGGAGCTCTGCGAGGGCCAGCAGATCGACTGCGCCTTCGAGCAGCGCAGCGACGTCTCGCTGGCCGAGTGCCTGTCGATGGCCGAGGCCAAGACCGGGGCCCTGCTCGGCGCGGCCTGCGCGATGGGCGCCCGGTACGCGGGCGGCTCGACGGCCGCCGCGCAGGCGATGGACGGCTTCGGCCGGGAGATCGGCCTGGCGTTCCAGCTGATCGACGACCTGATCGGCATCTGGGGGGACCCGGCGGTCACCGGCAAGCCGGTCGGCGCGGACCTCGTCGTCCGGAAGAAGTCGCTGCCGGTGGTGGCGGCGCTCGGTTCCGGCACGCCCGACGGGGCCCGGCTCGCCGAGCTGTACGCGCTGGAACGGCCGCTGACCGCCGAGGAGTTGGCGAGCTGCGCGGCCGCCGTCGAGGGCGCCGGTGGGCGGGCCTGGGCGCAGGGCGAGTCCTGCGAGCGGATGGCGGCGGCGCTGGCCCAGCTGGCCCTCGCGGTGCCCGAGCCGTCCGCCGCCGACGACCTGCTGGCCCTCGCCGAGCTGGTCACCCGCCGCACCCACTGAGCCGGGCCGGTCGCGCCGGGGGAGCGGGAGCCCCCGTCCCCCGGCGCGGCGCTCGGCCGTCCTGCCGCGCTGCCCGGCGCTGCCCCGGCACCGCCCGGCGCGCTCAGGTCAGCGCGGCCAGCAGCCGCCGCTCCTTCGCCGGCTCGATGCCGTGCAGGATCCGGCCGCGCTTGCGCCCGTCGGCCTCGGTGTCCTCGGCCGGCCCGCGCTGCCGCAGCCACTCCCAGGTGTCCCGGGCCGTCTCGACGAACGGGCGGCACCGCAGCCCGGCCGCCTCGGCCCGCCGGGTGTCCACCTGCCAGGTGCCCGCCGCCTCGGGCGACTCGGGCATCCAGAGCGGCAGCTCGCTCCACGGCTGGACGCTGTCCGGCCCGTCCGCCAGCAGCGGCGCGTCCCCGACCCAGACCAGCTCGGGTGCCTCTGCCCCAGCTTCCTTCGCCCCGGCCCCCTTCGCCCCGGCGACCTCGGCGCAGGCCGCCAGGAACTCCCCGTAGGTCAGCCGGCCGGGCGGCGCGGTGGTGAGGAAGCGGCCGGCCGTGCCCGCCGTCAGCAGGTCGAGCCCGAACACCGCGAAGTCCCGGACGTCGATCAGCTGCATCGGCCGCCCCGGCTCGCCCGGCGCCAGCACCGGCCCGCCCCGGGCCATCCGCTCCAGCCACCACGGCAGCCGGCCGCCCCGCTCGTACGGGCCGATCAGCAGCCCGCTGTTGAGAACCAGCGCGCGGTCGGCGCCGAAGTACTCCAGGACGGCGCGCTCGCAGCCGGCCTTGAGCGCGCTGCTGAACTCCTGGTCGGGCGGGGTGTCGGCGGGGCAGTCGTGCAGCGGCGAGTCCTCGTCGACCGTCCGGGCGGGCCAGTCGGCGAAGGCGTGGACGGAGGAGATCAGCGTGTAGTGGTCGGCCCGGTCGTGCAGCAGCCGGGCGGCGAGCGCGGCCTGGGCGGGCTGCTGGGCGGAGGAGTCGACGACGGCGTCCCAGCGCCGTCCCTCGACCAGCCGCGCCAGGTCGTCGGCCGAGTCGCGGTCGCCGCGGACGGCCTCCACACCGGCCAGGTCGGCGGCGGAGCGGCCGCGGTTGAAGGTGGTGACCTGGTGGCCGCGGGCGAGGGCTTCGGAGGCGAACGCCCGTCCCAGGAAGGACGAGCCGCCAAGCAAGAGGATCTTCATACCGGCAAGGCTGTCCCGGTCCGTTCCCGCGCATACCGCCGTTCGCGCTGGGCGGAGGCCCTGCCCGGGTCCGGCCGAGATGCCGACCCCCGGGGGCCCGCATAGCATCCCGTCTAGAGCCAGACCCGATAGCCATATATGCCGAAAAGCACGTCCTTCATGGGAGCGGCGCCATGGTCAACCCGGCACTCGTGGACCCGGACACCGTCCGCGCGACCGCCGCCGAGGCGTGGCTCCGCGGCCACCCCATCCTGCGGAACTACCGCACCCTGTACGCGCAGGCCCTGGACGACGCGGACCCGCGCCACCTCGGCGGCTTCGGCCGCTTCCGGCACCGGTCGCGCCCGTACACCCCGGCCGACACCGATCCCGACACCGGCACCGACCCCGTCGCCCCGGACAACGACACCTCCCGCTCCCGGGCCTGGCTCGACCTGCGAACGGAACCCTGGGTGCTCTCGGTCCCCGCCGCGGACCGCTACCACGTCCTCCCGGTGCACGAACTCGACGGCGGGTACGCCGGGTTCGTCGGCTCCCGCACCACCGGCCGGGAGGCCGGCGACCACCTGGTGGCCGGCCCCGACTGGCACGGCGAGCCGCCGCCCGGCATCCGGAGCGTCATCCGCACGGCGACCCGGCTGGCCGGCGTCCTCGGCCGCACCCAGCGGGGCGGGACGTCCGCCGAGGACGTCGCCGAACTCGCCCGGATCCAGCAGGGGTACCGCCTGCGCCCGCTGCACGAGTACGCCGGCACCCCGGAACCTGAGCCCGCGCCGTCCCCGGTCTGGCCGGTCTGGCGCGAGGAGGTGTTCGACACCGTCGAGTTCCTCTCCTTCCTCGACTTCCTGCTCGGCTTCGTCCCGGTCCGGCCCGCCACGGCCGCCCTGCGCGGCCGGCTCGCCGACCTCGGCGTCGACGGCCGCGGCGAGTTCGAACCGGCCGCGCTGCCGATCGCGGTCCGCGCCGAGATCGAACGCGGCATCGCCGACGGCAAGGCCGAACTGGCCCGCGCCGCCGAACGCGCCCAGGCCCGCGCCGCCGACGCCGGGACCTTCGACGAGCCGGACGCGCTGCCCGCCGAGGAGGTCTGGCACGGCGGCCTGCCCGCCGACAGCGCCGGCCACCGCCCGCCGAACGCCGGCGACCGCGACTACCTGCTGCGGTTCCCGCCGGACGCGCTGCCGCCCGCCCGCTTCCTCTGGTCCGCCACCATGTACGCGCTGCCGGACCGCCGGCTGGTCGACAACACCCTGGACCGCTACGCCATCGGCGACGGCACCCCCGGTCTGGTCCGCGACCCGGACGGCGGGCTCACCCTCCACCTCCGGCACAAGCGGCCCGCGAACGCCGACCACTCCGCCAACTGGCTGCCCGCGCCGGACGGGCCGTTCGCGGTCGTCGTCCGGCTGTACGGCCCGGACGAGTCCGTACTGGACGGCCGCTGGACGCTGCCCCCGCTCACCCCGCGCTGACCGCCGCCGCCCTCCGCCCGCCCGGCCCCAACCGGCCGGCCGGCCCCACCCGCCCGCCGTCCCCGTACCTGTCACCCGCCCGAAGGACGCCCGATGACCCAGCCCGAGCTGGAGGCCATGGCCGCCGACGCCTACGTCTACGGCTACCCGCTCGTCGCCGGCCTCACCATGGTCGACCGCTCCGTCCGGGGCGGCCTCGGCGTCCTGCCGCCCACCCGCTTCAACCACTTCGCGCACGGCACCCGGCTGGCCGGCCCCGGCGACGACTTCGTCTCCGTCAACAACGACGTCGCCTACTCGGTCGCCCAGCTCGACCTGTCCGAGGGCCCGCAGCTCCTGCGCACCCCCGACACCGCCGACGCCTACTACGTGCTGCAGTTCGTCGACGCGTGGACCGACAACTTCGCCTACCTGGGCCGCCGCGCCACCGGCACCGCCGCCCAGACCTGGCTGATCGTCCCGCCCGGCTGGCACGGCACCCCGACCGACACCGACCGGGTGATCGAAGCCCCGACCACCGTCGCCACCATCGTCGGCCGGCTCGCCTGCGCCGGTCCGGACGACCTCCCCCGGATCCACGCCCTCCAGTCCGGGCTCACCCTCGAACCGATGGAACCCGGCGGACTCGCCGCCGGACTGCCCGAACCGGACCCCGACGTCCCCGAACGGCTCGCCTTCTTCGAACGGCTCCGGATCTGGCTGGCCGCCTTCCCGCCCGCCGCGCCCGACCGCGCCTACCAGCAGCGGTTCGCCCCGCTCGGCCTGCTCGACCCCGGCCCCTCGCCGTACCGCGCCGCCGCCCCGGACTGGACCCTCGCCCTGGCCAAGGGCCTCGCCGCCGGCCGCGAACGGGTCGAGGACGCCACCCGGCCCCCCGAGGACCACCCGCCCGGCGAATGGCGCGCCAGCCTCCACCTGTTCGACCACAACGTCGACTTCCTCGGCCCCGGCACCCTCGACGACCCCGCCTGGCGGATCCCCGACCGCCGCGCCGGCTACCTCAGCCGGGCCGCCGCCGCCCGCACGGGGCTCTGGGGCAGCCACGCCTACGAGGCGCTGCACGCCGCCGTCACCGACGACGCCGACGGCCACCCGCTCGACGGCGCCCACCACTACACCCTCCGCTTCGACCGGCCGCCGCCCGTCGCCGCCTTCTGGTCCCTCAGCATGTACGGCCTGCCCGACCACCGCCTGGTCGCCAACCCGATCGACCGCTACGCCATCGGCGACCGCACCCCCGGCCTGGTGCACGGCCCGGACGGCTCGCTCACCCTGCACCTCTGCCGGACCCGGCCCGCCGACCCGGCCGAGGCGGCGAACTGGCTGCCCACCCCCGCCGGCCGGTTCCGCCCGATGATCCGGCTCTACCAGCCCGGACCGGCCGCCCTGGACGGCGGCTACCGCCTGCCGCCGATCCGGCGCCGGTGACGCGCGGGTGACGCGCCGGTGATGGGTGACGCGGTCGGCCGGATGCTGCCCTCAGCGGTCGGCCTCGCGATCAGCCCGCTACCGCTGATCGCGACGATCCTGCTGCTGGCCACCCCCCGCGGCCGGGTCAACGCGACGGCCTTCGCGGCCGGCTGGGCGGCCACCCTGGCGGCGGTGGTCGCCGCCGTGCTGCCCGTCGCCGCGGCGCTCCCCGGCGACCCGTCCGGGAGCCCGTCCGGCAGTCCGGCCGGGCCCCCGCTCTGGGCGTGCCGGCTCGACCTGGCGCTCGGCCTGCTGCTCCTGCTGCTCGCCGCCCACCAGTGGCGCGACCGCCCGCGCGAGGGTCATGTGCACGGTCCGCCCGCCTGGATGCGGACGGTGGACCGCGCCACCCCCGCCCGGGCCGCGGGCCTCGGCGTGGCACTGGCGGTGACCAGTCCGAAGAACCCGGTCCTGGCCGTCGGCGGCGCGGTCTCCATCGCCACCGTCGACGCCTCGCCCGGCGCCCGGACGGGCGCCGCGGTGCTCCTGGTCCTGATCGGCTCGCTCTGCGCCCTGCTGCCCCTGACCGCGCACCTCCTCACCGGCCCCCGCGCCCCGCGCCGACTCGCCGAGTGGAAGGCCTGGACCGCCACCCACCACACCGCGATCCTCCTGGTCCTCCTCACCACCCTCGGCACCACCTACCTGGCCACCGCCCTCCCCGGCCTGACCCGCTGACCCCGGGCGCACACGGTCCGGCAGCCGCCCCGGCCCAGGGGTCGGGCCCTCCTGCTCGGCCACCGGCACGGGCTCACCCGCCGCCTTCCCCGGTCTGACCCGCTGACCCTGGGCGCACACGGTCCGGCAGCCGCCCCGGCCCGGGGGGCGGGCCCTCCTGCTCGGCCACCGGCACGGGCTCACCCGCCGCCCTCCCCGGTCTGACCCGCTGACCCTGGGCGCACGCGGTCTGGCAGTCGCCCCGGCCCGGGGGCGGGCCTGCTGCTCGGCTGCCGGCACGGGCTCACCCGCCGCCCTCCCCGGCCTGACCCCGCCCCCCACCGGGTGTCCTGGTGCCTGGTCAGCGGCACGGGCTCGCCCTGTCGCCCTGTCGCCCTGTCGCCTTCGGCACTGCGGCAGCCAGTCGGCGGGTGGCACCCGCCCGCCCTGGGCCAGGCAAATCCGCTCCGGCCGTGCCGGGGCTCTGCTGCTCGGCCAGTGGCAGCGTCTCGCTCACTGTTCCTGGTGGCCTACCTGGGGTGCGCGCTGCGACGGCCGGAGCGGATTTGCCTGGCCCAGGGCGGGCGGGTGCCACCCGCCGACTGGCTGCCGCA
>NZ_JBFBDO010000197.1:0-6569 GCF_040683335.1 Kitasatospora sp. NPDC093806 | reverse complement strand
GAGGGCGAGGGCGCGCGGCTCGGCCAGCTGCCGGGCGTACGCCAGAGCGCGCGCCTGGTGGGCGGCGGCCGCCGCGGGCCGGCCGCGCAGTTCGGCGACGAAGCCGAGCTCCACCTCGATCAGGTGCTTCCCGGCGGTGGAGGACGGGTGCTCGTCGAGCATGGTCCGCAGGTGGCGCTCCGCCTCGTCGAGTTCGCCGGCCCGGCGCGCGCCGAGGGCGAGGCCCATCAGGGCGAACACCTCGCCGTAGCGGTGTCCCTGCTCGGCGGCGGCGCGCCGGGCCCGCTCGTGGAGCTGCCGGGCCCGGTCCCAGTCGCCGGCCAGCAGCGCGAGGCGGCCGAGGCCGGCGAGGCAGGCGGAGGCCTCCACGGCCAGGCCGAGCTCCTCGGCGAGGCGCAGTCCGTCGCGCTGGCGGGCTCCGGCGTCGGCGTAGTCGCCGTCGATCTCGGCGAGCGCGGCAAGCACCGGGACGGTCTGCAACTCGCCCCAGCCGTCACCGAGTTCACGAAACGCCGCGGCGGCGGCCCGGCCCTCGCGGCGGGCCGCCGCCGGGTCGCCGAGGGCCAGTGCGGTGCGGGCGAGCAGGGCCCGGGCGGCGGCGGTGCCCCACCGGTCGCCGGTGTCGGCGCACTGTGCCAGGGCGCGGTCGGCCACGGTCCGGGCGGCGGCCGGATCGCCCGCGTGGTGGAGGCCGTAGCCGAAAAGCCAGAGCGCCCGGCCGCGCCGCACGGGGTCGGCGATGTCGGCCGCGGGGCAGGCCGGGTCGGGCGGCCGGTGGCCGGTCAGCATGGTGAACGCGTCGTGCAGCAGCCGGAGTTCGGCGGACCTGGCGTCGGCGTCGGGGCCGGGGCCGGGGAGGACGGCGGCCAGGGTGCGCCGGGCCTCGTGCAGACGGCCGCTCAGCAGCCACCACGGGCCCAGCGCGACGGCCAGCCGGGCGGCGCCGTCGGGGTCCGCGGAGCGCAGGGCGTGGTCGAGCGCGGCGCGGGTGTTGGCGGACTCGGTGTCCAGCCGGGCGAGCCACTGCCGCTGGCCCGGCCCGCGCAGCCCGGCCTCGGCCCGTTCGGCCAGGTCGCGGAAGTGGGCGGCGTGCCGGGCGGCGGTGCCGGTGGCCTCGCCGGCCTCGTGCAGACGGTCCCGGGCGTAGGCCGCGACCGATTCGAGCAGGCCGTAGCGCGGGCCGTCGACGGTGTGCGCCGCCTCGACGAGCGAGCGTTCGACCAGGCGGCCGACCAGGTCCGGTACGTCGGCGCCGTCGACGCCGGGCCCCGCGCACAGCGCCTCCGCCGTCGGCAGCGCGCAGCCGCCGACCGGCACGGCGAGGCGGCGCAGCACGGCCTGCTCGGGCGGGGTGAGCAGGTCCCAGCTCCAGTCGATCACCGCGCGCAGGGTCTGCTGCCGGGCCGGCAGGCCGCGCTGCCCGGAGTCGAGGAGGCGGAACCGGTCGCCGAGCCGGGCGGCCAGCTCGTGCACGCCCAGGCCGCGCACCCGGGTGGCGGCGAGCTCCAGGGCGAGCGGGAGGCCGTCCAGGCGTCGGCAGATCTCCGCGACCGCCGCCCTGGTGTGCTCGTCCCCGGCCGCCGGGGCGAACCCGGGCGCGGCCGCGGCGGCCCGCTCGACGAAGAGCCGTTCGGCGGCCTCGGCGGGGAGCGGGGCGACGGGGAAGAGCACCTCGCCGGAGAGCCGCAGCGACTCGCGGCTGGTGGTGAGGACGCGCAGTCGCGGCGCGCCGTCCAGCAGGGCGGCGACGAGGTCGGCGGCGGGCTCGATGACGTGCTCGCAGTTGTCGAGGACGAGCAGCGCCCGCCGGTCGCGCAGCGCGGCGGCCAGGCCCGGGGGCAGTACGGCGGCGGACGGGGCCGCAGCGGCGGCCGGTGCGCCGGCCGGGGCCGCGTGCTCGCGCAGGCCGAGCGCGGTGGCCACCGCCTGGGTGAGGGCGGCGGCGTCGGCGGGCAGGGCCGCGAGTTCGACGAGCCGGACCTCGTCGGGTGCGCCGCCGCCGGGGTCGTCCGCGAGGCGGTGGGCGAGGGCGAGGGCGAGCCGGGTCTTGCCGACGCCGCCGGGGCCGGTCAGGGTGACCAGGCGTTCGGCGCGGACCAGGCGGGCCAGCTCGTCCAGTGCCGCCCCCCGTCCGACCAGCGCGGTCCGCGGGGCCGGCAGCTCCGCGCGGTGGAACGGCGCCGGTGGCTCCGGCCGGGCCGGTCCGGCCGGCCCGGTGGCGGCGGTGGGCCGCAGGGCGGTGTCCTGACGCAGGATCGCCTCGTGCAGCGCGGCCAGCTCGGGGCTCGGGTCGAGGCCCAGTTCGTCGACCAGCCGGGCGCGCAGCGCGGCGTACGCGGCGACCGCCTCGCCCTGCCGTCCGGCCCGGTACAGCGCCCGCAGCTGGACGGCGCGCAGCCGTTCGCGCAGCGGGTGGCGGTCGGCGAGCTCGGTCACCTCGCCCGGGAGCAGCGGGTCGTCGAACTCCAGGCGGGCCTCGGCCAGTTCCTCCAGCGCGGTGAGCCGCTCCTCGGCGAGGCGCTGGGCGGCCGGGCGGACGAACTCCTCGTCGGCGAAGTCCGCGAACGCGTCGCCGCGCCACAGGTCCAGGGCCCGGGTCAGGGCGGCGGCCCGGTCACGCGGTTCGGTGACGGTCCGGGCCCGGGCGGCGAGCGAGCGGAAGCCGGCCGCGTCGAGCTGGGCCGGGGCGTCGTCCAGCCGGAGCCGGTACCCGGCCGGGTGGTGGGTCACCCGGTCGCGGCCGATCGCCCGGCGCAGCTGGGAGACCTTGGCCTGGAGCGCGTTGGCGGGGTTGGCGGGGACGTCGTCGCCCCAGATGTCGTGGACCAGGCGGTCGGGCGGGACCGGCCGGCCCTCGTGCAGCAGCAGATCGGCCAGCAGCGCCCGCACCTTGGTCTCCGGCACTCGGACCGGCTCGCCGTCGGCGTCCCACACCGCCAGCGCCCCGAGCACCCCGAATCTCATGGTCACACCCTACACAGCATGATCATCAGCCGGTCGGGGCGGCTGCCGGACGGACCGTCAGCGGACCGTCAGCCGACCCGAAGCGCGCTGCGGGAGTGTCGGATCAACAGGCCGGCGGCACCGACGACGGCAGGACGCTGAAGGAGCACGATCATGAGCACGGACACCGCGGTTCAGCCGACCCGGACCACGGACGCGGCGGACTCCCCGCTGTTCCGCCCCGCCGACCTCGGCCCGCTGCGGCTGGCGAACCGCCTGGTGATGGCCCCGATGACGCGCAACCGCGCGAGCGCCGACGGCGTGCCGGAGCCGATCATGGCCACCTACTACGCCCAGCGGGCTTCGGCCGGGCTGATCATCGCGGAGGCCGCGACGCCCAACGCGGTCGGCGCCACCTACCCCAACATCCCGGCGATCCACACGGACGCGCACGTGGCCGGCTGGCGCCGGGTCACCGAGGCCGTCCGGGCCGCGGGCGGCCGGATGTTCCTCCAGCTCCAGCACGGCGGCCGGGTCGGGCACCCCGAGACCACCGGGCTCCACCCGCTCGCCCCCTCGCCGGTCCCGCTGCCCGGCACCGTCTTCACCCCGTCCGGGCACCGGGAGACGGTGGTGCCGCGGGAGATGACGGAGCAGGAGATCCGGTCCACCGTCGCCGACTTCGCGGCGGCGGCCCGCCGGGCGGTCGAGGCCGGCTTCGCGGGCGTCGAGGTCCACTCGGCCAACGGCTACCTGCTCCACCAGTTCCTGTCCGGCCACACCAACCGGCGCACCGACGGCTACGGCGGTTCGGTGGCCAACCGGATCCGGTTCACCGTCGAGGTCGTCCGCGCGGTCGTGGCGGAGATCGGCGCCGAGCGGGTCGGGGTGCGGATCGCCCCCGGGGTGACCGCCAACGGCATGAGCGAGGACGACGTGGACGCGGTCTACCCGGCGCTGCTCGGCGAGTTGGACGGCCTGGGCCTGGCCTACCTGCACCTGGTCTTCGCCGACCCGGAGCAGCCGCTGTTCCACACCCTGCGGGCGGCCTGGTCCGGCACGCTGATCGCGAACCCCGCGCTGCCCTGGCCCGGCCCGCTGCCCGCAGACGGCGGCCGCGCCGCCGCCGAGCGGCTGCTGGCCGCGGGCGCCGACCTGGTCTCGCTCGGCCGTTCCTTCCTGGCCAACCCCGACCTGGTGGCCCGGCTGCGCAAGGGCGCGCCGCTCAACCCGATCCGGGACGCCCACCTGATGTACGTCGGCGGTGAGACGGGATACACCGACTACCCGACGCTCGACTGAGGGTGTGCACGCGGAGTGACTGTACCGGGGCGCCCGGTGAGGACTAGGATCGTAAGCGAACCATCGGCTCGGTGGAGGGCCAGGTTCTTCCCCTCCCGCCAGACAGGCATCCGCCGAACCGGAAAGGGGAGCTTTCATGGCCACGACAATCGGGACCGGCTTCAGTACCGCGTACTCCTGGGTCGGACACAACTCGGACGGCCGGCTGGAGGTCTTCGCCCGGGACGACAGCGGAGCGCTCCAGCACTGCTACCAGTACGTCCGCAACGACGACGACTCCTGGTCCAACTGGGAGTCGCTCGGCGGCACCCTGACGGGCGTCCCGGTCGCCGCCCCGAACGCCGACGGCCGGCTGGCGGTCTTCGTCCACGGCGGCGAGGACGCCACGCTCCGGTACATCCACCAGGGGCCCGGTGGCGAGCACGGCTGGTCGAGGTGGGAGACGCTCGGTGGCACCATGGTCGGCGATCCGGCGGCGGCCCAGGACGCCGACGGCCGGCTGGAGGTCTTCGCTGACAACGCCGCCAACGAGGTCGGGCACATCTGGCAGACCGCCCCGAACAACGGCTGGTCGGCCTGGGGGACGATCGAGATCACCGCGGTCGGCAACCCGGCCGCCGCCCCGAACGCGGACGGCCACCTGGAGATCTTCGTCCGCGACAACATCGGTGACATCGAGCACGCGTGGCAGCGCCCGCACATCTCCGGCTGGAAGCTCGGACGGATCCTCGGCGGCAACAACGTGGCCGGCGATCCGGCGGTCGTCCAGAACACCGACGGCCGGCTGGAGCTCTTCGTCCGCTTCACCGACGACACGCTCTGGCACATCTGGCAGACGGCCCCCGGCAACGGCTGGGCGGGTGACTGGGCGTCGATCGGCGGCAGCCTGGTCGGCAACCCGACCGTCGGCCGGAACGCCGACGGCCGCCTGGAGGTCTTCGCCCGCTTCACCGACGGCAGCCTCCGGCACGCCTGGCAGCGGTCCGCCGGGCAGAACACCTGGTCGAAGTGGGACCCGCTCGGCGGCAGCCTGGGCGGTGACCCGGCCGCGGCCCGCAACGACGACGGCCGGCTGGATGTCTTCGCGCCCTTCACCGACGGCAGTATCCAGCACACCTGGCAGACCGCTCCCAACAGCGGATGGTCGCACTGGCGATCGCTCGGCACGCCCTGAGTCCGGCACGCCCTGAGCCCGGCACGCCCTGAGTACGCGTCGGCCCCGAGCACGGGTCGGCCCCGGGGGCGGGGAACACCCGCCGCCCGGGGCCGACCCGCTGGGGGAGCGTCAGACCGCCGGCTCCGCGGCGACCTCGGCCCGCAGGGCGGGCAGCGCGGCGTACATCGTGCCGCCGGGGCACTCGGTGGCCAGCCAGTCGCGGTGACCGCTGATCATGTCGACCGGCTTGGTCACCCCGTTGACCGGGTTGACGTAGGTGACCCGGGCCTGCGGGTCGAGCCCGTGCGTGCGGGCGGCGAGGGCGAGCAGCCGGGTGAGCGACTGGCGGGCCTGCGCGGTCGGCTCCTGGCCGTTCAGGGTCCCGAGCAGCGCGATGCCGAGGTTGCCGGAGTTGAAGCCGGCGGTGTGGAAGGCGGTCACCACCTTGCCGTTGGCGTCGTACGCCGGGGCGCCGTCCTCGCCGGACCAGCGGCCCTCGTAGATCCGGCCGGCCTCGTCGATCAGGAAGTGGTAGCCGATGTCGCCCCAGTCCAGGGTGACGGCGTGGTACTGGTAGATCGCGCGCACGGTGGCCGCCGGGTCGGCGTCGGCGTTCGGGGTGTCGGTGTGGTGCACCGTCAGGGTCTGCAGCGGGTAGTACTTGGCGGGGGAGTTCTCGACGCCGTTCTTGAAGCGCTTGGACTCGTCGCAGCCCCACGCGGCGCGCGGCAGGTACTCGGCGCCGGCCAGGGTGGTCGGGGCGGTCGCCGCGACGGACGCGGTGCGGACCGGGCCGGCCGTGGTGTCCAGCGCGGTGGAGCGCAGGCCGGTGGCGCCGTCGGGCAGTCGCAGGTCGTAGCCGACCGCGCCGTCGGCCGCGATCAGCGCCGTCGCGCCGTGGCCGTTGCGCTCGGGCGCCGCCGGACGGGCCTGGTCGGGGCCGCCCGCGCAGCCCGCGGTGAGCGGCTGCCAGGCGCCGGCGCCGGTCTCCTCGTGGTGCAGCCGGATCGCGCCGCCGCGGCGGGGGCCGTCCCAGCTGACGCCGACGTACTGGATCGGGAACCCGGTGCGCACGCCGGCGGCCGCCCGGCCGGTCGCGGACTGGGCCCGGGTGGCGGGCACTGTGACGGTGCGGGCGGCGGCCGGCGCCGTCGGCGTCAGCTGGGAC
>NZ_JBFBDO010000196.1:0-6591 GCF_040683335.1 Kitasatospora sp. NPDC093806 | reverse complement strand
TGTTTTCCGTGCCGTTCCCGGCGCTTCCTTCATCCAACTCGCTGGTGTCTTCTGCGGCTTGACGCCCCGTCCGACGTTCCAAACTCTAGCCGAACTCTGCTCCGAAAAGCGAATCCGGCCGCAATCCTGGAAATGGACACACCAAATAAACCCCGGTCCGGGGAGAGATGGTGTTTCCAGAGGGATTGGCCGCTTCGGAACCGTCCGCGCATCTGCGTGTCCGGTGCTCCATGGCAAGCGACTAGGGGACACTAGTCCCAATCCGCGCCGGAAGCAACTCCCCTCCGAAGCACACCACCCCGCGCATCCACCAGGAGCTCGCGCACCTCGTGCCTCCCCTGCCGATGACCGCTGCGGTGATCTCGATGCAGACCGGCGCGCACGGCTACGACCTCCTCCGACCACCTGGACGAGCCGGCCGAGCTTCAGCGCCTTGCCCCGCCTGGCTACGGTGACGGCATGACGACGGTCCTGCGGCACCCCCGGCCCGGATTCATGTGGGACTGGTGGGCAGTGGACGCTCAGGGCTTCCTCGTTCAGTTCAGCTGTGGGCCTGCTCCTGAGTATCTGCTGACGCATATGGATCGTGTCGACGCCGCGGCTGCGTGGGCCGAGAAGTACTGCCCTGATTGGTTCGGCGATCCTCCCCAGCCGCTTCACGCCTTCAGCTGCGACGGCGAGCTGCCGGTGTTCACCCGCGACAACGTCCCGGCCTCACCATTGCGGCTGTCCGACGCTCCAGAAGCCATTGCAGAGGTTGCGGCCCTGGTGGAACTGCGCAGGGCGGTCGGCGACGTCTGGACGGTCTACCTCGACGACGGATGGGTCTAGCAGCTGTCCGGCCGACCACGTGAGCGCCTCGACAGGTGATCAGCGGCTTTCTGCCGCGGGTGCGGATTCGGGCGGCGGCTTCAGCTTTTCGCATCCGAGGCGGCCCCGCGGCGATGCAGGACATCGGGCTCCCGGGTCGTTGCTTCGGACAGCGGAGACGGACGTGGCCGGGAACATCGGCAAGGACGTCTCCGTCGACTCCACCATCGTCCGGGCCCACCGACGCACGGCCAGCTCCCGTCCCGTCGCCCGCCTGGCGAAGGTGGTGCGGGAGGCGACGGCCTCGGCCGCTCGCGCGGCGGCTTCACCACCAGGGTCCATCTGAGCGGCAGACGGCCGTTGCCGCCCGCCGTCCCTCATCATCACGCCGGGGCAGCGGGCCTGCTGCACGCAGCGCGAACCGGTGCTGGAGAAGCGCCGTGTCCCGCAGATCGGGCCGGGCAAGCCCGGCAAGAAGCCCAACAGCCTGGCCGCCGATCACAGCCCGAGACGACAATCGCGGCTGCGTTTACCCCGGAGCTGTCACCGCAACCACCCTCGTCATCTGGCTTCGCACATGATCGACCGGACAGGCCCTGGCTGACCGGATGAAGTCGGCAGCGAGGTGGATGGTGACGGTCTTGTCATATCGAGGCCGACGCCGGCTCCTACTGCCGGGCAGCAGGTCGCCACCCGCCGGCTGAACCGGCCGGTCACAGCGCGATCGGACGATACTTGAGCGCCTCGTCGACGATCTGCTCGGCCGAGGCGCCTCGCAGTTCAGCCGGAGGATGGAAGATGAGGTCGCTGACTCCGGGATGCGTCACGTTGGCTGCGAAGAGCCGCAGGTAGTAGTCGCTCTCCGGGTCGCCGGCCAGCATTCTGCGGACGATCTCGGTCAGCTCGTCCGTGGTGACGTCCACAATCCGGGGCCGACCCGGCCGGGCGGCCTCCAACACGAACTCGGCCAGGTCCCGATTGCCCTCGTACTCGGCGAAGTCGAGAGCCACGTAGTCGTGGCCCGTCCTCTCGTTGAAAGCCCTGATCTCCTCGCCCGCGTTCTCGGCTCCGCGGAGCACCAGGTCGGCGATCCACGCGATCTCACTGCTGAGCTCATCCAGCCCCTGCCGGCCCACCGACGGGGGCATCAGCTCCGCTCTCAGATCCACGGCACGGATTGTGCCGCCAAGCTCCGACACTCCGACCCCGCCCTTGAGGTGCCCTCGGTTCTCGCCGGCATCACCCAGCATCCCGATCAGGAACGAGATCGCCTGGAACCTGAAGGCGCCGGCAGTGTTCGGGCTGATGGTTCTGGACTGTGTGCGAGGTAGTGCTCCGGCTGGAAAAGCCGCTCTTCCGGGCGGATCCGGCGATCAGGGTGAAGTCGGTGCAGGACGACGGCGAGGTGATTCGGTTCGTGTCCGGCGTTCCACCTGCGAAGTCGTCTCCTGCGGGCGGCGGCCGTTCGTCGAGCAGGTCGCGGGCTTGACGCGCCGGTACAGCCGGTACAGCCGACGGACCGAACGAATGCCGTCGGTGCCGGCCGAGGTCGGCCTCGCCCTGGCTGGTCTCGCCGGTGCGCGGCGGGCCGGCGAGGCCTTCCCGGAACCCCAGGCCACAGGTCCCGTGTGGTCGACGAGTACGCGATGTTCAGGGCTGTGTCTACGGAGCCGCACATAGGTCGACGTCGAGACCGCAGGCCGGTGGAGCTGCTGCCGGATCACGAGGCGAGCACTGTCGCGGCCTGATCGGCCGAGCACCCGAGGATCGAGGTCGTCGGCCGCGACCACGCCCCGTTCTTCGCCAACGGCGCCAGCATCGGGGCGCCCACCGCACTCCAGGTCCCCGACCGGTTCCAGCTAGCGCACTGTCCGACGGCTGCCGACGCAGCGAGGCCGGAAGACCTGTTCGAGGGGGCAGTGGCCGAACCGCGGGGCCAGGCTCGACGGCTTCAGGCCCTACCTGTACGAGCGATGGGCTGAGGGCTGCACGAACACCTGGCCGCTCGGGGAAGAGATCAAGACACGCGGCTACAGCGGCGGCTACGGCGCCGTCCGTGCTTACCTCCAGCCGTTCCGCACGACCCCGACCGCGCCGGCGCCCCGTCCGCCATCCCCGCGCACGGTCACCGGCTGGATCCTGACTCACTCCGATGCTCTGCCGGGGAGCAAGCATCTGGAGCTCGAATCCGTCCTCACCGGCTGCCCCGAGCCGGATTCCCTCATGGGCACGTCCGCGCGTTCGGCAGGATGCTCACCCGCCGCCAGGGCGACCAGCTCGCACCATGGAGCAGGGCGGTTCGCGCCGACGACCTGCCCGGCCTCCACACCTTCGCCAACGGCCTTGCGCGAGAACTCGCTGTCGTCATCGCCGGTCTCAAGCTGCCGTGGAGCTCCGGTGTCGTCGAAGGCCACGCCGACCGGAGCAGAATGCTCAAACGCCAGGTGTACGGCCAGGCCGGCTTCGGTTCCTCGCGGAAGCGCGTCCTGCTGGGCGGCATGACGAGCAGTCACGAGATCTGCTGGAGTCGCTCCGCAGCCTGAGCAGGGGTGTCGTAGTAGCCGGGGCGTGCCAGCAGGACCGAGCTGAAGTAGTAGCCCTGCTCCTCCTCCGGCTCGTCGTCGGCTGCGAACGGGCGCCAGAAGCTCAGGAGCAGGTCAGAGGCTACGAAAGAGGCCGGGTCGTCGGGGTCTGCCTCGATCGAGGTGTACTCGCCCATGCGTTGCACCAGCTCGCGGGCCGGGACCGCGAACACGTCCAGGCCCCGGAAGACGACTCGGTCCGTCTGGGTCGACGGCCTCCCAAGCTCAATGGCTTCGAGCGTGTCTCGCATGCAGTGGATGCTGACCATCAGCCCGCTGGGGCGGAAGACGTACTGTCCCGGCCGGTCGGACTCCGAGACCGCGGAGAGATCGCGGAGCGAGTCCAGCGCCGCGTTGGCCGATTGCCGGGTCATACCGATCCGCAACGGGCCGACGCCGTTCGGTGGGGCGAGGTCGAAGTCCATGCGGGGATGATCCCAAGCAGGTCCGTCACTGAGTCACGAAGGGCCGGTCCGCGCCGAGACGCTACAGAACGTGGCCGCTCCGCCGAAGTTGGACCGGCCCCCGCTTTCACCTACCCAGCCAGACGTATTCTGCGGGCCGTGACAGCGATCTACACGTTGGACGGCACTCAGGTCAGGACGCTCGAGGACTTCTGGCGGCTGATCGGCGAAGCGGTCAACGGTCCTGGGGGCTACTTCGGCCGGAACCTCGATGCCTTCTCCGACTGCCTCGGCGGTGGCTTCGGGCAGCCCGACGACGATGACTACGTGGTCGAGTGGCGCGACCATGAGGCCTCTCGTGAGCATCTCGGATACCCGGAGACGGCTCGCCAGCTGGAGCTTCGTCTCTCGCGGTGCCATCCCGCCAACCGTCCTGCTGTCAGCGCCGACCTGTCCGCGGCGCGTGATCAGCACGGGCCGACCGTCTTCGACTGGCTGATCGAGATCTTCGAGGACCGCGCTCCCGGTGTCCTACGGCTTCAGTAGCGCAGGGATCGACGACTCCGACGTCATCCCGCCGGCCCGAGGGCTGGCGTGGTCATCGGCCGGGGCCAGTCTCAGGTGCGTCTGCACCACTTCGTTGGAGGCCTCGTGAGCTGGTGCCTGCTTCTGCTGCCTGCCCCTGCCGAGTTCGCCTCGGTCGACGACTTCCCGGATGGCTTCGCCAGCCCGGTACTCGGGCCACACCAGCAGGTCAGGGCCGCTCTGCTCGGCCGGCTTCCCGGCATCGACCTCTCCGATTCGGCCTGGGGACACCTGGTCGGGCCGACCTGGTCCATCGAGCTGAACCTCGGCTCCGAGGACCCGGTCGACTCGATCATGCTCCATGTCCGCGGCGCTGGTGACGACGTCCTTGAAGTCGTGTTCGCGATCGCTGAAGCAGTCGGCTGCCGGGTCATCGACATCTCCGAGGGCGACTTTCTCGCCCCGGGCGACACCAGCGGTTGGCACTCGTTCCAGGGCTATCGGAATCGCGTCACGCGCGGTAGCTGACCGCGGTGTGACAGGCCGGCAGGGATCTGGCGCGTCCGTTGACTCCGCACCGCTTCGTCTTCGCGCGCCCTTGCGAAGGCTAAGCGGTAGAAGAAGTGCGACACCATCTAACGGTCGTGAGGAGGTGCGGAGCTTCCGGAAGGTGGGCCGCCCCGCACGGCCGGTGCAGCTGCTGTTCTGACCGCTTGGCTTCGCCGGGTTGGTGGCCTCAGCCCTGCTCGGAGGCGGCTGCGAGATGGCGGCGGCAGAGGTCGGCGGCCGTGAGGTGGGACTTGTGCAGCGCGTCGCTGTAGAGCCGCATCTCCCGGGCTGCCCGATCCAGGTGCTGCCAGAAGGCGAGCGGCAGGTCGAGGGCGTCGCCGATGTCGACCAGGCAGTCGAAGGCGAGTTCCAGCTCGTTGTGCTGCAGGAACTCAAGAGTGGCGGTGAGATCGATCCCCGCGTGGCCCGCCAGGTGGGCTCGGGCGTCGTCGAGATGTCTGCGGGTCCGGTGCCAGCCGGCCTGAAGCGCCCCAGGGTCAACGGTCATGCCGTCAGTGTTGCCGGTGTTGTTTGCCAGAGCGCCCGACGTTCGCTCGTCGTCCGCTCATGACCGGGTGCTCGGGTTCAGGTCGAGGGTGGGGGTCTGGCCGACTGCGGCGAGCAGTACGAGCGGCAGCTCCTTGTCGGCCTGGCCGACGGCCAGTGCGAGCCAGCGGTCGCCGGTGGGGAGCGGCCACGCCTGCATGCTCACGGCTTGTTGGCTGAGGAAGTCCAGCGGCTCGGGCACCGGCTCGCCGTCGCAGCCGGCGCTGAGGTACGGCCCGAGGTCCACGACGTACGCACTCCCCCAGCGAGTCGTCAGACGGGCGGCCAGATCGTCGAGGCGGGCGCGCAGGTCGGTCTCGGCCTCCGCCCAGGCCTGCCCGTCGTCGTCCTCCCAGAAGTCGCGGCTGACGTGCAGCACCCGCACACGATGTTCGGGGCCACCGCAACCGGTGGCGTCGGCAAAGGCCGCTTCCGGGAATGGCTGTGCGGCCAAGGAGTCGATCGTCGAGAGGTACTCCTCGGTGGTCATGGGCGCACGATAGGGGACGGCGCCGACAGCCCGTCGGCGGACGGGTGCCGTCTCCGGGCTCTACCGTTCCATGGATGAGCTCCCATGACCTGACCATCCGCTGCCGGGACAACCCCGCCGTCGGCGTGCGGTTCTGCGACCCGTCCCGGCCGGACGGGGATCGCGTGCAGTACGCCGTCGAGGCGTCGGCGCCCGGGCTGGCCGTTCGCGTGGACGGGGTGGTCGCCTGGAATTGGGGCGCGGAGCTGGCGCCCTTCTTGGAGGAATTGGCTGCTGACTTCCGTGGCTGGAGCGGGCAGCGGGTTTGGCAGACCTCCAACCGCGATCTCACCGTCACCGCGGTCTTCCGCTCCGGCGGCAACATCGGACTGACCTGGACTCTGCACCCCTGGCGCAGTGCGGCCGGCGGCTGGGAGGCCTCCGTCACGACCTGGTTCGAAGCGGGCGAGCAGATGTCCGCCCTGGCGGTCGACGTCCACCGCTTCCTCACCCTCCAGGACGGCGACCGTGGCTGATCACCGGTTCGTCTGGACGCTCGGCGGGCGTGGAGCCTTCTTGAGCCGGCGGGTGCGGCCGCAAATGCAGATGGCCCCCGCCCGGATTTCCCGGGCGGGGGCCATCTGGGGGTGTAAATGCAAAGAACCCCCATCCGGTACCCGGATGGGGGTTCTTTGTGAATGATTGT
>NZ_JBFBDO010000195.1:0-6722 GCF_040683335.1 Kitasatospora sp. NPDC093806 | reverse complement strand
GACCCGCGCGGCGGCCTCGCCGACCCGCGGGTGCGGCGCGCCCTGGCCGTCGGCTCCCCCGACCTGCTGGAGGCGCTGCAACGCCCCGGGGCGAGCCCGCGCGACGTGGCCCGGGCCGAGCTGAAACTGGCCCGCTACCTGATCCGGATGAGCACCCGCCCCACCCCGTACGGCGCCTTCGCGGCGGTCTCGCTCGCCGGCTGGGGCGAGCGGACCACACTGTCCGTGCGCAACGACGCCGACCGCATCCGCACCCGCCCCGACATGGGCTGGCTGACCGAGCTGTGCCTCGCCCTGGACGGCGACCCCGCCGCCCGCGCCGACAGCACGTGGACGGTCGACGCCCGCGCCGTCGAACGGAACGGACGGCTCGGCCTGGTCGACGGCGGCACGGCCGACGGCGGCCCGACGGGCGGCACCGGCTCGGTCCGCCTGACCGCCGCGGTGCGCGAGGTACTGAGCGCCGCCCGCCACCCCGTCCCGTACGAGCGGCTGCACCGGCACCTGCTCGACCACACCGGCGGCAGCCCCGAACAGATCGACCGGCTGCTCACCGAACTCTGGCGCCAGCGCTTCCTGGTCACCGACCTGCGCGCCAGACTCACCACCGCCGATCCGGCCGACGAGCTGCGCCGACGCCTCGCCGACCGCCCGAGCTGCGCCCCTACGGCCGGGCAGCTGGCGGAGTTGCTCGCCGGGATGTCGGAGCTCGACGGCGGACCGGCCGACCAGGCACCGGCCCGGGCCCGCCGCGTCACCGAGCGCGCGGCCGAGATCCATCCCGTCACCGGCCCGGCCTTCCAGACCGACATGGCCCGCCCGGTGGCCGGCGACCGGATCGCCGCCGCCGTCGGCGAGGACTGCGCCCGGGCGGTCGAACTGCTGCTCCGGCTGTCGCCGCAGCCGTTCGGCTCCCCCGACCTGCCGGCGCACCGGAACGCCTTCCTGCAGCGCTACGGCCGCGACGGGGAGGTGCCGCTGCTGGAACTGCTCGACCCGGACACCGGGATCGGCCCGCCCGCCCACACCCACGGAGGCCCGCCGGTCGTCCCGCCGGAGGTGGCCGCCCGGCGTGCGAACACGCTCACCGACCTCGCCCTCACCGCCCTGCGCGACGGCGCCCGCGTCGCCGAACTGACCGAGAGCACGGTCGCGGCGCTGCAGACCTGGGATCCCGCGACGGCAGAGGGTCCCTCGCCTGCCCCCGCGCCCGTCTCGCTGGAGCTGTCCGCCTTCCTCGCGGCGGCCACACCGGAGGCCGTGGACCGCGGGGACTTCCTGCTCGTCGTCGGACCCAACCTGGGGGCCAGCAGCGCCGGCCGCTCACTCGGCCGGTTCGCCGACCTCCTCGCACCGGAGGGGCCGGCGGCCCTGCGCGACCTGGGCGAGGCCGAGTACCGCGCCCGTCCCGAGGCCGGACGGCCCACCGAGGTGGTCTACCTCCCCGCGATCCACCGGATGGCCAACGTCGTCGTGCGGCCCGCCGCCCACGACCACGAGATCGTGCTCGACGTCCCCGCCGGAGTGCCCGCCGACCGGGTCGTCCCGCTCGACGACATCCTCGTCGGTCTGCGGGAGGACCGTTACCGGCTCCGGTCGCGGCGGCTCGGCATCACGCTGCGCCCGACCGCGCGGCACATGCTCAACATCCACCAGGCGCCCGCCGTCTGCCGGTTCCTCGACGAGGTGACCCGGGACGGCACGCCCGAGTTCGCCCCCTTCGACTGGGGTCCGGCGAACGGCTTCCCGTTCCTGCCCAGGGTGCAGTACGGGCGGATCGTCCTCTCCCCCGCCCGGTGGCTGCTGCGCCGGCCGGACGGCGGCGCCAAGGAGTGGAGCGAGGACGCCGAGGCGTTCGCCGACCGGGTCGCCGCCTGGCGCACGGAGTGGTCGGTCCCCCCGCGCCTCTACCTGACCATGGCCGACAACCGGCTGCTGCTCGACCTCGACGATCCCGGGCAGGTCGAGCAGCTGCGGGCCGAGGCGCGCGGCAACCGGGGCGGGGTGCTCGTCCTCCAGGAGGCGCTGCCCGACGCCGGCACCGCGTGGGTTCCCGGGACGGACGGCGTGTTCATGAGCGAACTCGTGGTGCCGCTCGTCCTGCGCCCGCGGCCGGCGCCGCGGGATGCGGCGACGCCACGGGAGACCGACGCGGCTGTGATGGACGCGGTGAAGGCGGACGCGGTGGAGGCGGAGGCGCCGGTCGCGCGGAGCGACGGCCGGCCGGCCCCGGTCCCCGTCCCCGTGCGGGACCGGCTGCGGCTGCCGGGGAGCGACTGGCTGTTCGCCAAGTTCTACTGCGACCGCGCCCAGGAGAACGGCCTGCTGGCCGGTCCGCTCCGGCGGCTGTGCGAGATGGCCGAGGTGTCCGGACTCGCCCGGCAGTGGTTCTTCATCCGGTACGCCGACCCCGACCCGCACCTGCGGCTGCGCTGGAAGGGCGACCACGACGCGCTGACCCGTCACCTGCTCCCGGAAGTCGCCCGGCTCGCCGCCCGGCTCACCGAGGAGGGCCTGGTCTCCCGGCTGGTGATCGACACCTACGACCGCGAACTCGAACGCTACGGCGGGTCGGAGGGCACCGACGTCAGCGAGGAGGTCTTCTGCGCCGACAGCCGGGCCGTGCTGCGACTGCTCGCCGAGCCGGTCATGGCACAGCCCGCCGCCGGGCGGGAAGCCGGAACCCCACAGGCCGGAGCCGGTCCGGAGGGAGATCTCGCCGAGCTGGCCGCCGTGACCACCGACGACCTGCTCGCCGGGCTCGGCCTCGGCCCCGAGGACCGGCTGCGCTGGTACACCGAGCAGGCCCGGCAGTACTACAGCGCCGCCCGCCGTCAGGCCGGCGAGGACTACCGCGTCCGGCAGCGCCGCTTCCGCGCCCTGCTCGGCACCCCGACGGGCCCGGCCCTGCTGGGCGACGGCGTGGCGGAGATCCTGCGGCAGCGGCGGGACGGGCTCGCGCGGGCCGACGAACGGCTCTCCGAGCTGGCGGCCGCCGGACGGCTCACCACCGACCGCGACCAACTCCTCGGCAGCTACCTCCACCTGCACTGCAACCGGCTGCTCGCCGACCGGCGCCCGTCCGAGGGGTGGCTGGTCCAGATGCTCCAACGGACGCACAAGGGCCTGAGCCTCGGCGCAGCCCCGGAATCCGCTTCGGGCACCGGCAACGGCGCCGCGCGCGGCGAGGACTGACGGCTCAGCCGGGGGCCGCCGAAGTCCGCCGTGCCCGGGCCCACGCCCAGGAACCCGCCGCCACCAGCAGGGCCACCCCCAGCGCGTACACCGGCAGCCAGCGCGTCACCGTCGCCGCCAGGCAGTCCTCGGCGGCCTGCCGGCTCTGCTCCCGCTGCGCGTACGCCAGCGCGTCGCCGTTCCGCCCGGCCAGGTCCCCGAGCGCGGCCTGCACCTGCAGACCTTCGTAGCGGCCGGACTGCACACACCCGCCGCGGGTGCCCGGCGCGGGGAACAGCCAGTCCCAGCGCTGCAGGGCCGGCGCCAGCGCCAAGGCCACACACAGGCCCACGACCAGCGAGTACGCCGCCAGACCCGTCACATAGGCGACCGGTCGGCCCGGTGTCGGCACCGGCGTGCGGCCGAAGGAGAGGACGACCATGAGGAGCGTCACGCCGAGGTAGGTGGAGAACCACTGCCACGAACCCTCCGCGAGCGAGAACGCCAGCACCACGGCGAGCGCGGTCCCCAGTACGCCGGGATCGGTGGCCACCCGGTCCCCGGTCCCGGTGTCGGGGCCATGACCCGCTCGACTGCTGCTCCCGCTCACACGCGCTCCCGCTCTCCGGCCCGGCTCGGAGGCACCAGCCTCCCGTCAGCACCGGCCGCCGCCCGCCGCGGCCGCACCGGTACGCGCCCCGACCCCACCCGACCGGCCCAGCCGGGCCCGTCCAACGGCCTCCGACCAGCACGGATTGACGGACCGTCGGACGCGGAGCCCCAAGTAAGCAGGCAGCCTGCCTACCTCCCCCGGGGCCTCCCGGACAGGCCCGCCCGCTCGCGGAGGTGCCGAAACGCCGGTGGCGGACGGGCGCAGCCCCGCCAACCACCCGCGTCCCGGGTGCATCCCGGGCGCGTGGGATCCTTGGTCCATGCTGTTCGAATTCGAGGCCGAGCTGTGGATCTGGGAGGCCCGGCGGGCCGACAACTGGACCTTCGTCAGTCTTCCCGCCGAGGCGTCCGGGGAGATCCAGGACCTGCCCGGCGGGCCGGCGCGCGGCTTCGGCGCGCGCCGGGTGCGGGTCACGGTCGGCGGCAGCAGCTGGCTGACCTCGATCTTCCCGGACCGCGGCCGCGGCTGCTACGTCCTGCCCATCAAGCGCGCGGTGCGCAAGGCCGAGGGGCTCGATCCGGGGGACGTCGCGACCGTGACGGTGGAGCTCGTCGACCTCTGACGGCCCCCGGGACAGCCACGAAGGTGACGCGAACGTGAGGGGCAGATCACGATGACACGCGAGGCCGGCGCTCCCTACGATTCGTAGCCGATGCACCTGCCCCCACGCAGGTGTGCCCTGTTCGAGGAGACGGATCCCCGTGACCACCGGCGTCGTCGTGCGTGAGAGCTACTACCAGCGGACGGGCGAGCGCCGGTTCAAACCCACCGCTCACGCGGGGGGCGCCTGGGACACCGACGAGCAGCACTTCAGCCCGCTCGCGGGGCTCGTCGTGCACGCCGTCGAGCGGCACCTCGCGGAGCAGGCGGCCCACCGGGCCGGGGAGCTGACGCTCGCGCGGATCAGCTACGACATCCTGGGCCGGATCGCCCTCGACGAGTGCGAGATCACCGTGGAGACCGTCCGGCCCGGCCGGACCATCGAGCTCGTCGAGGCCACCGTGGTCATCGGCGACCGGCCGGTGGTGCGCGCCCGCGCCTGGCTGCTGGCGTCCCTGGACACCTCCGCCGTGGCCGACAGCCCGCACGAGCGGATCCCCGCCCCCGAGGAGCTCCCCCGTTGGGCGATGGACGAGGAGTGGGACGGCGGCTACGTGGCGTCGGTCGAGCTCCGCCGGACCCCGCCGGTCCGCAAGGGGCGGGCCACGGCCTGGGTGTCCTCGCGCGTCGACCTGGTCGCGGGCGAGCCGGTCAGCGCCCTCGCCTCGTACCTCGCGTTGGTGGACACCGCCAACGGCGTCGCCGTGCAGCAGGACCCCACGGCGTGGATGTTCCCCAACCTGGATTTGACGATCCATCTGCACCGGCAGCCGCAGGGCCCGTGGACCGGGCTCGACACCACCGTCACCTTCGGCCCGTCGGGCCAGGGGCTCACCAGCAGCGTCCTGCACGACGTCCACGGCCCTGTCGGCCATGCCGAGCAGATCCTCACCGTCCGCCCGCAGGCGCTCGGTTAACCGTCTGCCCGCCGGCCCGCGCTGTGGCGGGTGCGCAGCGGCAGTCGGCGCAGGGCGGCGGTGAGGGCGGTGGCCGGATCGGCGGGGCCGGTGGAGCGCCAGGCGATGTGGCCGTCGGGGCGGACCAGGAGGGCGCCGGCCGCGGAGGTCCCGGCGCGGGCCGCGAACTCGGGGCCGGGGTCGGCGTGGCGCAGGCCGGCGGTGTCGGCGGCCGGGCGCCACGCGGGCGGGCCGAGCAGGATCCAGTCCCCGGCGGGCAGGTCGAGGGTGGAACGGGACCGGGCGGCGTCGGTCCAGGTGTGCGGGAGGCGGGTGCCGGGGCCGCCGTCGAGCACGGCGGTGACCGGGTCCGCCGGGTCGCCCGCCGCGGCGAGGACGGCGGCGGAGCGGTTGCGGTCGCCGAGGCCGTGGGCGGCCGGGGTGCTCCAGTCGGGATCGGGTGCGGAGCTGCCGGGCGTCATGGCCCGGGCGTTGGCGCCCGAGGCGGCGACGGCGTGGACGGCGGCGGGGTGGCGTTCGTCCTGGTAGGTGTCGAGCAGGCGCTCGTCCGCGCGACCGTCGAGGACGGCGGCGAGCTTCCAGACCAGGTTGTGGACGTCGGCGATGCCGGTGCCGGCGCCGCGGGCGCCGGCCGGGGGCATCTGGTGGGCCGCGTCGCCGGCGAAGAACACCCGGCCCGCGCGCAGGCGGTCGAGGGTGCGCTCGCGGGCCTCCCAGGGCAGCACGCTGACCACCCGGGGTTCGGCGCCGGGCACCCCGAGGACGTCGCGCAGGATCCGCTCGCAGCGCGCGGGCGGGTAGTCGGCGGGGCTCTCGACGGCCGGGTCGTAGCGCAGGTGGAAGGCCCAGCGGGTGCGGGCGTCGATCGCGGTGAGCATCCCCCGCACGCCGGGTCGGGCGATCAGGACGACGCTGAACTCCCGTCCCCGGACGACGTGTTCGAGGTCGGCGTGGAACAGGATGTTGAGCTGGTGCCCGTGGCTCGCGCCGTGCGTCGAGGGGACGCCGAGTTCGTGGCGGAGCGCGCCGCCCGCGCCGTCGGCGGCGATCAGGTAGTCGGCGGTGACGGTCTCGGTGGCGCCGGTGGCGATGTCCGTCAGGTCGACGGTGAGGTGGTCGCCGCCGTGCCGCAGGCCGGTGCGCCGGGTGCCGAAGCGGAGCTCGGCCGGTCGGCGGCGGGCGGCCGCGAGCAGGACGGGTTCGACGGCGTCGAGGGTCGCGCGGCGGCCGGTGGTCGGGCTCCAGTCGGCCATCGCGGCGGGGGCGAAGATGCTCTCGGGCCGGTCGGCGGACCGAGCCCGGTCGGCGGACTGAGCCCGGTCGCCGGGGTGGGACGGCCGGCGCGGGACGTCGGCGAG
>NZ_JBFBDO010000194.1:0-6767 GCF_040683335.1 Kitasatospora sp. NPDC093806 | reverse complement strand
TCCCGCTGCGGCTTCGGCAACGCGGCCACCCTGCGGCACCACTTCGGCCGCCGGCTGGGCACCACCCCGCACCCCCAGCACCACCCCGCACCCGCGCACCACCCCGCGTCACACCGCGTCACCCGCCCCGCACCGCACCCGCACCGCGTCCCTCTCGTCCCGCCGCGCCGCCGGACGCCGCCGACCCGCCCCGCGCACCCCGCCAGATTCCGATGGAGAGCCCACCATGCCCGAGCCCGTGCCGGTCACCATGTCCGCCACCCTGGCCGCCGACGAGGAGCTGACCCGCCGGCGCGAGGCCGGCGAACAGGTCCTCGCCCTGGCCAGCGGCGAGATCGGCCTGCCCGTCCTGGACGCCCTGCGGATGCGCCTGGCCGCCGCCGCCCACCGCAACGCCTACGGCCCCGTCGCCGGAAGCCCCGCCCTGCGCACCGCCGCCGCCGGCTACTGGCAGCGCCGCGCCCTGGCCACCGACCCCGCCCTGGTCGTCGCCGGCCCCGGCAGCAAACCCCTGCTGTTCGCCCTCATGCTCGCCATCGGCGGCGACACCGTCGTCCCCGTGCCCAGCTGGGTCAGCTACGCCACCCAGGCCCGCCTGGCCGGCGCCCGCCCGCTGCCCGTGCCCACCCCGCCCGGCCAGGGCGGCGTCCCCGACCCCGACGCCCTGCGCGAGGCCGTCACCCGCGCCCGCGCCGCCGGACGCACCGTGCGCGGCGTCATCGTCACCCTGCCCGACAACCCCACCGGCACCATCGCCCACCCCGACACCCTGCGCCGCCTCGCCGAAGCCGCCCGCGACCTCGACCTCGTCATCGTCTCCGACGAGATCTACTGCGACCTCGTCTTCGACCCCGCCGACAGCGCCGCCGCGCCCGCCGCCGGCGTCCCCTGCGGCAGCACGGCCGTGCCGCCCCCGGCCCTGTCCCCGGCGCACTTCGCCCCCGAACGCACCGTCGTCACCACCGGACTGACCAAGAACCTCGCCGTCGGCGGCTGGCGCACCGGCATCGCCCGCCTGCCCGAAGGAGACCTCGGCCGCGCCCTGCACACCCGCCTGACGGCCGTCGCCAGCCAGCTCTGGTCCTCCACCGCCGCCCCCGTCCAGGACGCCGCCGCCTGGGCGCTGACCGAACCCGCCGAGGTCCGCGCCTACGTCACCGCCGCCCGCCGCCTCCACGAACGCGTCGTCACCGCCGCCGCGGACCGCCTCGCCGCCGCCGGCGCCCGCCTGGCCCCCGTGCGCGCCACCTGCTACCTCTACCCCGACTTCGAGGACCTGCGCACCCACCTGCGCCAGGCCCACCACGTGGACGGCTCCGACGACCTCGCCGCCCTGTTCGCCCGCCGCTGGGGCGTGGGCCTGCTGCCCGCCACCGCCTTCGGCGAGGACACCCGCCCCCTGCGCGTGCGGATCGCCACCAGCCGCCTCTACGGCGACACCGAGGAGCAGCAGAACACCGCGCTCACCGCCGCCGACCCCCTCGCCCTGCCCTGGATCAAGGCCGCCCTGGACCGCCTGGAAGAGGTCCTCGACCTCCTCACCACCACCACCGCCCGCCCCGCCGCCACCGCCCGCCCCGCCGTCGCCGCCCGGGCCTGACGCCCGCCCCGCACCCGCCCCACCCCGCACCCGCCCCGCACCCGTCCCGCCCCTCCTTCCGGAAGGACCAGCCCATGTCCGTCGTCAGCGAGTACCTCTACCGGGGCCGGCGCTACGTCAGCCACGGCATCACCGCCCCCGGCGAGCCCCTGACCCTGCACCACCTGCCCGAGGGCGCCCTGCAGGCCGCCGTCCTCGCCGACGCCGCCCCCGAGGCCGTCACCGAAGCCCTCGGCGCCGCCGCCGAGACCCTCACCGTCACCGCCGGCGATCCCGAACTCACCGCCCTGCCCCCGCTGCTGCCCGCCGCCGGCACCGCCCTGGTCTCCGGCTTCCTGGGCACCCACAAGGCCAAGGCCGACGCCATCGTCTCCCACAACGGCCAGCCCCCCGTGCCCAAGTGGTTCTTCAAGGGCCTCGGCTCCTGGCTGCGCACCCCCGGCCAGGACCTGGTGGTGCCCACCGAGCCGGTCGTCATCATCGAGGAGGCGGAGATCGTCCTGGTCTTCGTCAACGACGACCAGGGCGTGCCGCACTACGCCGGCTACACCTTCGGCAACGACCTGTGCGACATCGGCCTGCACCGCATCGACGCCGGCTACACCTCCTCCGGCAAGCTGTGCGACACCGCCATCGCCCCGCACCTGTTCCTGGAGCAGCCGCCCGGCGCCGCGACCGGCACCGTCACCATCGAACGCGACGGCAAGCAGGCCTGGCAGGGCACCTTCGACTGCGGCGCCGACGCCCTCTGGTTCCCCGTCCAGACGCTGGTGGAGCGGCTGTTCTCCTTCCCGGCGCTCTCGCGCCCGGGCCTGGTCAACTACGTGCTGACCGGCGCGGACCTGTCCAGCTTCCACGACGGCTTCCACCTCACCGACGGCGACCACATCGTCATCGACGTCGCCAGCCACGGCGTCGTCCTGGACAACACCCTGCGCTTCGGCACCGCCGCCGCCTCCGCCGCCGCCTCCTGACCCCCGCGCCGGGGCCCGGCCCGGGGGATGTGGCCGGGCCCCGGCGCGGCCCTCCGGGATCCGGCGGCCGCGCCCCACCGCCGCCGCGCCGGATCCCCGGCCCTGGAGCCCCAACAGGGGCCTGCCCGGGCCGACTTGACCTTCACATTAATGGGAGCGTTCCAGGATCGCGTCCTGGCCTTCCCGCCCGCCCCCTCGCCCGATCCGGGCCGGGGGCCCGTCGAAATCCGCCCCGGGCCCAAGCGGCCCCGGGGCAGTCCCGAAAGGACCCACATGAGTGACCTGACCGGCAAGGTGGCGCTGGTGACCGGCGGCAGCCGCGGCATCGGGGCGGCCGTCGCCAAGAAGCTCGCCGCCCAGGGCGCGGCGGTCGCGGTGACCTACGTCCAGGCCGCCGACCAGGCCCGCGACGTCGTCAAGGAGATCGAGGCCGCCGGCGGGCGGGCCGTCGCCGTCGAGGCCGACCTCACCCAGCCCACCGCGGCCGCCGACGCCGTCGCGCAGACCGTGCGCGAGCTCGGCCGCCTGGACATCCTCGTCAACAACGCCGGCTTCCTCGCCTACGGGCCGCTGGAGGAGGTGACCGCCGAGTACCTGGACCGCGTCCTGGCCGTCGACGTGCGCTCGGTGATCCTCGCCGCCCAGGCCGCCGCCGCCCACCTGGGCGAGGGCGGGCGCATCATCAACGTCGGCTCCTGCTTCAACGGCCGCGTGCCCGGCGCGAACTTCGTCCTCCAGGCGACCGCCAAGTCCGCGCTCGTCGGCTTCACCAAGGCCCTCGCCCGCGAGCTCGGCCCGCGCGGCATCACCGTCACCACCGTCGACCCGGGCCCGATCGACACCGACATGAACCCCGCCGACGGCGACAGCGCCGACTTCCAGAAGAACCTCACCGCGCTGGGCCGCTTCGGCGAGGCCGAGGACATCGCCGCCTCCGTCGCCTTCCTCGCCGGCCCCGGCGGGCGCTACATCACCGGCACCGCCCTGGCCGTCGACGGCGGCTACACCAGCTGACCCGTCCCCGCCCGCACCCCGAAGGCCCCCCGGACACCCGGGGGGCCTTCGCGCGCCCCCGGAGACCGCGGCCGACTTCAAGTCATGTCCATGGCGCATTCGTTCGTGCCCCGCACAACGCGCCCCCGCGGAGTACAGGCTGGTGACCGGCCGACGGAGGTGGCCGTCCGTCGGCTGCCCGTCACACCGACTCCTGGGGGCAACCATGAAGAAACCCGGCATCCTCGCCGCGATGGCCCTGGCCCTCGCGGCCACCCTGAGCCCCGTCACCACCGCGCAGGCGATGCCGGCCCCGACCGGTGCCGCCGCCGGCACCTGCGTGTATCCCTTCTACGACGGTGCGCCCAGCGCGTACTACCTGTGCGGAACGAACGTCAAGCTCCTGCCCTGGCCGGACGGCCGGCACGAGTGGGTGCTCGTCGGCACCGACCGCCGGGTCTGGCACAACTACCAGTACAGCGCGAACGGATCCTGGGCGGGCTGGGCCCCGCTCGGCGACAGCGCCGGCGTCCTGGACGGCGTCGAAGGCGCGATCACCGGCGGGAGCGGATACCCCATCGTGTGGGTGGTCGGCAGCGACGGCCGCGACTGGTGCAACGCCTTCACCAGCGGAGGGTGGACCAACTGGTACCCCTGCTGAGCCCGGGCAGCGCGCAAGGCCGCGCGGGCCCCGGCGGCGGTGTCCACCCGGGGCCCGCGCGGCCTCCCGCCGTCCGGTCGGTGACGAGGACTCAGTTCGCCCGAGCCGCAGCCGCCTTGCGGGGGAGGGCGGGCCGCCGGGCGTCCCGGGCGGCGGCGCCCCGCTCCAGCCGCAGCAGGCCGGGGACGGCGGCCACGCTGGCGCCGAGCAGGAACAGCCACGGCCAGGCCGGCCCCCACCCGAGCAGCAGGGTCAGCAGGCCGGGTGCCACGGCCTGGCCCACGTTCCACGACAGCTGGTACACCGCCAGGTAGCGCCCGCGCCGCGCCGGGTCGGCGAGCGAGACGCTCAGCTCCTCCCGGCAGGGCGTGGCCACCGTCTCGGCGAGGTTGTACACCAGCATCGCCAGGCCCAGGCCCGGCAGCACGGCCCAGCCGGGCACGGCGGCCAGCAGCGCGAACACCCCGAACGCCAGGGCGTTGAGCAGCGCGCCCGCGGCGGCCACCCGCGCGGGCGCACGGCCCTCCAGGCGCCGGGCGACCACGTTCTGGGTGAGGACGACCTGCACGCCGTTGAGGACCAGCAGCACGCCGGCCACGGAGGCGTCGCGGTGCAGGCCGGCGGTGAGGTAGACGGCCAGCAGCATGCCCAGCACCATCGACGCGAACACGAAGCTGAGGTTGACCGCCACCAGCAGCAGGTAGCGGCGGTCCCGCAGCACCTCCCGGTACCCGCCCGCCCGCGTTCGCGCCGCCTGCGCGTCCGGGGCCTGCGGCGCGGGTGCGGGTGCGGGTGCGGCGGTGGGCGGGCGCCAGGTGGCCAGCAGGAGCGCGGCCAGCAGGTAGCTGGCCGCGTTCGCCGTCACCAGCAGCCGCAGCGCCCCCGTGCCGCCGCCGGCCATCAGCACCGCCCCCAGCGCCCCGCCCAGGCCCATCCCGGTGTTGCGCAGCGTCGACACCAGCGCGAACCAGCGGGTGCGCCCGCCCTGGGGGGCGGCGAGGACCACCAGGCCGGTGCTGGCGGTCCAGTAGCCGACGTGGCCGAGCTGGGAGAGCAGGCACACCGCCACCACCTGCCACCCCTGGTGGGCGGCCGGGAAGGCCGCGTAGGCGAGCGCGGACAGCAGGTTGGCGCCGGCCGCCACCGCCCGCGCCCCGTGACGGTCGATCAGCGGCCCCGCCACCAGGGCGGCGGGCAGGGCCAGCAGCCGGGCGGCGGAGACGGCCGCGCCGATCTCCCCGAGGCCCAGGGAGGTGGTGCGGGCGAAGTAGACGAGGACGAAGGCCAGGACCAGCCCGGTGCCGAGACTGTCGACGAGGTGCGCGCCGACCAGACGGCCCTGCCCGGCCGTGTCCGGCAGGCCCAGGCGTTCGCGCAGCGAAGCGGGAAGGAGTGCGGTGGTGGTCATGCGACGAGAATCCCTGGCATGATCACCGGCGGCCACCGATTCCATCCTGATCTAATCCTCATGGGGGACGCCTGTGCTCACCTGGGAGTTCTCCGCACCCGACCTCGCCCGCACCCGCTTCGCCCGCTCCCCGCTGGCGGAGGTGACCTGCAGCGTCGAGGTCCTCAAGGACGTCGGCCGCCACGGCGTCCACCTGCCCTGGGCCCGCCGGGCCGCCCGCCGCCTGGCCGGCGTCGACTGGGCGCTGCTGGACCAGCTGGTGCGCCTGCCCACCGTGTACGTGCCGGACTTCCTCACCCCCGTGCCCGCCGCCGCCACCCCCTCCATCGGCCAGGCCCTGGAGCAGCTGGCCGCCACCGACCCGGCCACCGTGCGCCGCGACCTCGCCCGCCTGGCCGGCGAGCCGGCCCCGCTGGTCGCAGCCCTGGCCCGCGACCCCGAGGCGGGCCTGGCCCGCCTGGCCGGCGAGATCCGCGCCTACTGGGACGCCGCCATCGCCCCGTACTGGGAGCGCATCGAACGCCTGGCCGAGGGCGAGATCCTGCGCCGCGCCCGCCAGATGTCCGCCGGCGGCCCCGCCGCCCTGTTCGCCGACCTCCACCCCCAGGTCACCTGGGAGCGCGACACCCTGACCATCGGCCACCGCCGCGTCGACGCGCACCGGCGCCTGGACGGCGAACGCGGCCTGGTCCTGGTCCCCACCGTGTTCGCCTGGCCCGGCGTCTTCTCCCAGCAGAACCCGCCCTGGCAGCCCGGCCTCCTCTACCCGCCGCGCGGCGTCGCCACCCTGTGGGAGAACACCGGCCACCCGGTCCCCGACGGCCTGGCCCGCGTCATCGGAGCCACCCGCGCCCGCCTGCTCGCCGAACTCGACGCCCCCGCCTCCACCGCCGAACTCGCCCACCGCACCGGCCTGTCCGCCCCCAACGTCTCCCACCACCTCACCGCCCTGCGCGAGGCCGGCCTGCTCGCCCGCCACCGCACCGGCCGCACCGTCCTGTACCTGCGCACCGACGCCGCCGACCTCCTCCTGGGCGCCGCCGCCGGGGCCTGACCCCACCCCGCCGCGGTGCCCGGCCCGGGGGACGGCGAAGGGCCGCGCGGGGCGGACGGTGGGGGCATCCACCGTCC
>NZ_JBFBDO010000193.1:0-6829 GCF_040683335.1 Kitasatospora sp. NPDC093806 | reverse complement strand
CCCCGATTAGACCCCCGGAGACTGCAGGACCCACGAGTGCGCTCCCCACCACGCCCCCGACACCCCCGAGGGCCCGTACCGCGTGCTGCGGTACGGGCCCTCGGGCATGTCTCGACAAACCTCAGCGGCCGAGCAGCTCGCCGCCGTTGCAGTGCAGGATCTCCCCGGTGATGAACCCGGCCTCCGGCGAGGCCAGGAAGTACACCGCCGCCGCGACCTCCCCGGTCTCCCCGATCCGCCCGAGCAGCGTCCGGGCCGCCCGCCGGGAGACCTCCGCCTCGTCCAGCCGCGGGCCGAAGAACTCGGTGCCCGCGACCGTCCCCGGGGCGACGATGTTGGCGGTGATGCCCGAGGTGCCCAACTGGGCGGCCAGGAAGTTGTTCCAGGCGTGCAGCGAGGCCTTCGCGGCCCCGTACGAGCCGGCGCCGCGCAGCGCGGCGATCGAGCTGATGGTGACCACCCGGCCGGAGCCCGGCGCGAGCCGGTCCCGGATCGACTCGGTGAGCAGCACCACGGTCAGCACGTTGCGCTCGAAGTCGCCGCGCCAGCGGGCCAGCAGGGCGTGCGGGCCGGCCCCGATCACGGTCTCCCGGCTGCCGGCGTTGTTCACCAGCACGTCGATCCGCTCGGGCAGGTCGGCCAGCGCGGCCTCCACCGCGTCCGGGTCGGCGAGATCGCAGACCAGCGGGGTGACGTTCGGCCCGAGGGCGACGGCGGCCTGCTCCAGCACCGCTCGCCGGCGGCCGACGATCACGACCCGTTCGCCGGCCTCGGCGAACCGTCGCGCCACCTCGTACCCGATTCCCGTGCCACCGCCGGTGACAACCACGTTCCTGGTCATCTGCGCACTCCCTCCCCAGCTCCGCCGCCACGCTGCGAGGTGCGGGCGGTCCGTACCGGAATGCCACGATTCCTATCACGCTCGGTTGCCGTGACTGCGGGGAGGGTGACGTCGCCGCCGCCGGAACGTGTGGTATGGGGCCGGTACGAGGTGCACACGGAGCGTGGCGAGAGGCAGCTCACACCCCCCGGGCGTAACTTCTCGCACCCTGATACGTCTTAGGTTGGTAGTGCGGCAGTTTTCCGGTGGGCCGAGACGCGGCGAACGGCATCGCGTCGACGCACGACCACCACTGCCGCCGACGGGGCTCCGGCGGGCCCCGGGACGGTCGCCGAGGTTGGCGGCCTTCGCGCACGGCGCCGGGGAGTGGCGGGGGTCTGGGACGCTTTGAGCGGCCGTCCCGGGCCCGCAGCCGCCCCCGGAGTCGTGCGCCGGACGTATCGGAACCGCCGCCGTGCCCGCTGGGGCGCGGCACGGAGGCGGACGACACGAGGGCCCGGCCGCGGAATGCGGCCGGGCCCTCGTGGCACGGTGTCAGGGCGTGCCCGTCGGCGTCAGCGGGCGTCGATCTCCACGTAGTCGCGGATCTCGGTGCCGGTGTAGATCTGGCGCGGGCGGCCGATCCGGCTGGTCGGGTCGTTGATCATCTCGTGCCAGTGGGCGATCCAGCCCGGCAGCCGGCCGAGGGCGAACAGCACGGTGAACATGCTGGTCGGGAAGCCCATGGCGCGGTAGATCAGACCGGTGTAGAAGTCCACGTTCGGGTAGAGCTTGCGCGAGACGAAGAAGTCGTCCTTGAGCGCGTGCTCCTCCAGCTTGAGCGCGATCTCCAGCAGCTCGTCGGACTTGCCGAGCTGGCCGAGCACCTCGTGGGCGAGCAGCTTGACCTGCGCGGCGCGCGGGTCGAAGGCCTTGTACACGCGGTGGCCGAAGCCCATCAGCTTGACGCCGGACTCGCGGTTCTTGACCTTGGTGATGAAGGCGTCGACGTCGCCGCCGTCCTTCTGGATGCTCTCCAGCATCTCCAGCACGGCCTGGTTGGCGCCGCCGTGCAGCGGGCCCCAGAGCGCCGAGATGCCCGCCGAGATCGAGGCGAACAGGTTGGCGTGGCTGGAGCCGACCAGGCGGACCGTGGAGGTCGAGCAGTTCTGCTCGTGGTCCGCGTGCAGGATCAGCAGCTTGTCGAGCGCGTTGACGACGACCGGGTTGAGCTCGTAGTCCTCGGCCGGGACGGCGAAGGTCATCCGCAGCAGGTTCTCGACGTAGCTCAGGTCGTTGCGCGGGTAGACGAAGGGCTGGCCCATCGCCTTCTTGTACGCGTAGGCCGCGATGGTCGGGAGCTTCGCCAGCAGGCGGACCGTCGACAGGTGGCGCTGGGCCGCGTCGAACGGGTTGTGGCTCTCCGGGTAGAACGTGGACAGCGCGCCGACCACCGAGGACAGCATGGCCATCGGGTGGGCGTCCCGCGGGAAGCCCTGGAAGAAGCGCTTGACGTCCTCGTGCAGCAGGGTGTGCTGGGTGATCTCGCGGTTGAACTCCGACAGCTGCTCGGCGTTCGGCAGCTCGCCGTTGATCAGCAGGTAGGCGGTCTCGATGAAGTCACCCTTGGCGGCGAGCTGCTCGATCGGGTAACCGCGGTACCGCAGGATGCCGTTGTCGCCGTCCACGAAGGTGATCGCGGACTTGTAGGCGGCGGTGTTGCCGAAGCCGTTGTCCAGGGTGACCAGGCCGGTCTGCGGGAGCAGCTTCGAGATGTCGAAGCCGGAGTTGCCCGCAGTGCTCTCGACGACGGGGTACTCGTACTCGCCGTCCTGGTACCGCAGTACTACCGAGTTGTCGCTCACGTCTTCCTCACCGACGAAATGAATCCTCTTCCAAGGTGCCCTGACTGTCTCTACCATCCCCCATCCGGAGGACAGCCGCGCACCCGGGGTGGCCCGAAAGGGCCCGCCCCTACAAAACCTGCCGCCGCAGCCGGTACGAACCGGACAAGATCGGCACCACTCCAGGCTCTGCCGTAAATCTCTTCACGTCAAGAGAACAATAGAGGCAACCATCCCTTGGAGAATCATCCAGTCGCAAGCCGGTGATCGAGCGCGGCATGCCTCCGACCTGCGCTGACGCTGCGAACCGCCTGCGCGATCGCTTTCCGTGACCCCACCAGTACCACCAGTTTCCGGGCCCTGGTCACCGCGGTGTAGAGCAGGTTCCGCTGCAACATCGTCCACGCGGACGTGGTGACCGGAATCACCACCACCGGGTATTCACTTCCCTGCGAACGATGGATCGTCACCGCGTACGCGTGCGCCAGCTCGTCGAGCTCGTCGAAGTCGTAGGGCACCTCCTCGTCCTCGTCGGTGAGCACCGTCAGCCGCTGGTCGTCCACACTGAGGGCGGTCACCACTCCCACTGTGCCGTTGAAGACCCCGTTCCGCCCCTTGTCGTAGTTGTTGCGGATCTGCGTGACCTTGTCGCCCACCCGGAACGTCCGCCCGCCGAACCGCCGCTCCGCCAGCCCCTCCCGGGCCGGCGTCACCGCCGCCTGCAGCAGCGTGTTGAGGTTCCCCGCCCCGGCCGGGCCCCGGTGCATCGGCGCCAGCACCTGGACGTCCCGCCGCGCGTCGTAGCCGAACCGCTGCGGGATCCGCCGCGCCACCACGTCCACCGTCAGACCCGCCGCCCGCTCCGCGTCGTCCTCCGCGAACAGGAAGAAGTCCGGCAGGCCCTCGGTCAGCGGCGGCAGCCCCTCGTTGATCCGGTGCGCGTTGGTCACCACCCCCGACTGCTGCGCCTGCCGGAAGATCCTGGTCAGCCGCACCGACGGGATCGGCCCGCCCTCCGCCAGCAGGTCCCGCAGCACCTCGCCGGCCCCCACCGACGGCAGCTGGTCCACGTCCCCCACGAACAGCAGGTGCGCCCCCGGCGCCACCGCCTTGACCAGCTTGTTCGCCAGGATCAGATCCAGCATCGACGCCTCGTCCACCACCACCAGGTCCGCGTCCAGCGGCCGGTCCCGGTCGTACGCGGCGTCCCCGCCCGGCTTCAGCTCCAGCAGCCGGTGCACCGTCGACGCCTCCACCCCGGTCAGCTCCGCCAGCCGCTTCGCCGCCCGCCCGGTGGGCGCCGCCAGCACCACCTTCGCCCGCTTCGCCAGCGCCAGCGTCACGATCGACTTCACCGTGAACGACTTGCCGCAGCCCGGCCCGCCGGTCAGCACCGCGACCCGCTCGGTCAGCGCCAGCCGCACCGACTGCTCCTGCTCCGGCGCCAGCTCCGCCCCCGTCCGCTGGGCGAGCCAGCCCAGCGCCGCCGTCCAGTCCACGTCCGCGAACCACGGCATCCGGTCGGTGTCCGCCCGCAGCAGCCGCAACAACTGGTTGGCCAGCGAGATCTCGGCCCGGTGGAACGGCACCAGGTACACCGCCGTGATCGGCTCCCCGCCCTCCCCCGGCACCTGCTCGCGCACCACCCCCTCCGCCGCCACCAGCTCCGCCAGGCAGTCGATCACCAGCCCCACGTCCACCTGGAGCAGCTTCACCCCGTCCGCGATCAGCCGCTCCTCCGGCAGGTAGCAGTGCCCCTGGTCGCTGCTCTGCGACAGCGCGTACTGCAGGCCCGCCTTGACCCGCTCCGGACTGTCGTGCGGGATGCCCACCGCCTGCGCGATCCGGTCCGCGGTGAGGAACCCGATCCCCCACACGTCGGACGCCAGCCGGTACGGCTCGTTCCGCACCACCCCGATCGAGCCGTCCCCGTACTGTTTGTAGATCCGTACAGCCAGCGAGGTCGACACCCCGACACCCTGCAGGAAGACCATCACCTCCTTGATGGACTTCTGCTCCTCCCACGCGGCCGCGATCTTCTTCGTCCGCTTCGGCCCGAGCCCCGGCACCTCGATCAGCCGGCCCGGCTCGTGCTCGATCACCTCCAGGGTGTCCACCCCGAACCGCTCCACGATCCGCTCCGCGAACCGCGGCCCGATCCCCTTGATCAGCCCCGACCCCAGGTAGCGCTGGATGCCCTGCACCGTCGCCGGCAGCACCGTCGTGTAGTTCTCCACCACGAACTGCCGCCCGTACTGCGGATGCGAGCCCCACCGCCCGTGCAACCGCAACGACTCCCCCGGCTGCGCCCCGAGCAGCGCGCCCACCACCGTCAGCAGGTCGTTGCCGCCCCGCCCGGTGTCGACCCGCGCGACCGTGTAGCCGGTCTCCTCATTGGCGTACGTGATCCGCTCCAGCACGCCCTCGACCTGGGCCAGCTGGCGCGGCGGCGCCTCGGCGCCACCGGTTCCGGACCGCGTCCCGGTCTGCCTGGTCACCGGTCCCCCCTTCACCGTACGGGTCGACGTCCGCTACGCACCGTACCGTCCGGGTGCGACAGTGCGGGTACGGGTGCCAGGCTGGACGCGAGGGGCGGGGCCGTCCGACGAGGGACCCGGCGAGGAGCGCGAGGAGCCCGGCGAGGAGTCCGACGAAGGAGCCGCACCGCCATGCTCAGCACCGCCTTCCGTCCCGGCGCCCCCGACTGGCTCGACCTCACCGGCCCGGACGTCCCCGGCTCCGTCGCCTTCTACACCGCCGTCCTCGGCTGGAGCCACGCCCCGGCCGGTCCCGGGGCCGGCGGCTACGGCTTCTTCCGGCAGGACGGCCGGACGGTCGCCGCGCTCGGCCCGTCCACCGACGGCGGGGCCCGCGCCGCCTGGACCGTCTACTTCGCCACCCTCGACGCCGACCGCACCACCGAGCTGGTCCGGCAGGCCGGCGGCCGGGTCCGCTTCACCCCGTTCGACGTCTTCACCAGCGGCCGGATGGCCGGCTACACCGACCCCACCGGCGCCGACTTCGCCGTCTGGCAGGCGCACGACCTCCGCGGCCTGGACACCGTCACCGAACCCGGCAGCCTCTGCTGGACGGAGTGCTGCAGCGTCGACGCCGAGGCCGCCAAGGCCTTCTACCGGACGGTCTTCGGCTGGCAGGAGCAGGACGTCCCGCTCGGCGAGGGCTACTACACCGTCCTCACCCCACCCGGCGGTGGAACGGAGGACGCGCACGGCGGGATCGTCCAGCTCGACCCCGCGGAGACCGCCGCCGGCACCGGCTCGCACTGGCTCCCCTACTTCGAGGTCCCCGACGTGGACGCCCGCCTCGCCACCGCCGAACGGCTCGGCGCCACCGTCCGGCTCCCCGCCACGGACGTGCACGGCGTCGGTCGGCTCGGCCGGCTCGTCGACCCGCACGGCGCCGCATTCGCCGTCATCACCAGCGCGCCGCCCGGCGGGTGACGCCGGATCACCCGTTTCCGGGGCCCTGCGGGCCGCTCACGGGGGCGCGGAGGGGGCGGGGTGGACAGCAACACCCGCCCGGGCCGCGGGCGGGTTCCCGGGGCCGCCTAGGGTGTGATCATGAACGACCTCACGATCCGCCGCGCCACCGTCGACGACCTGCCCGCGATCGTCGCCATGCTCGCCGACGACCCGCTGGGCGCCACCCGCGAGAGCCCCGACGACCTCACGCCCTACCGCACCGCCTTCGAGCGCATCGACGGCGACCCGCACCAGCACCTCGTGGTCGCCGAACGCGCCGGCCGGACGATCGGCACCCTGCAACTGACCCTCGTCCCCGGCCTCTCCCGGAAGGGCTCCACCCGCACCATCATCGAGGCCGTCCGCATCCACGCCGACGAACGCGGCACCGGCCTCGGCACCGATCTGATCCGGTGGGCCGTCGACCGCTCCCGCGAGCTCGACGCCGACCTGGTCCAGCTCACCTCGGACGCCACCCGCGTCGACGCGCACCGCTTCTATGAGCGCCTCGGCTTCGTCGCCTCCCACCTCGGCTTCAAGCTCGCGCTCTGAAAATCGCTCCGAGTTCGCTCGGAAATGGCTCGGAACGCAAAGAACCCCCATCCGGATCCCGGATGGGGGTTCTTTGTGAATGATTGTTCGGCGGCGTCCTACTCTCCCACAGGGTCCCCCCTGCAGTACCA
>NZ_JBFBDO010000192.1:0-6939 GCF_040683335.1 Kitasatospora sp. NPDC093806 | reverse complement strand
GCGCCGTCCAGGCCGCCGAGCGGGCCGGTGACGCGGGCGACGCCGATGCGGCCGACGCCGGGGTCCGCCCCGCCGCGGTGCCCCGCCCGGCCGGCGAACTGATCCGCGAGGCCCTCGCCGAACCCGAACGCCTGGTCGTCCTCGACGCCCCGCACGCCCGCCGCGCCCACGACCTCGGCACCCTGCTGCGCAAGGTCCGCGAGGCGCTGGCCGGCGGCTGCACCGCCGAGGAGGCCCTCTGGCAGCTGTGGGACGGCTCCCGCCGCTGGCGCGAACGCCTGGAACGGGCCGCCCTGCGCGGCGGCGCCGCCGGCCGCAACGCCGACCGCGACCTCGACGCGATCTGCGCCCTGTTCGAGACCGCCGCCCGCGCCGAGGAACAGGTCACCGGCCACCGCGGCGCCCTCGACCTGCTCGCCGAACTCGACGCCCAGGACATCGCCGCCGACACCCTCACCGTGCGGGCCGTCCGCCCCGAGGCGGTCCGGCTGATGACCGCCCACCGCGCCAAGGGCCTGGAATGGCGCCTGGTCGTCGTCGCCGGCGTCCAGGACGGCCTCTGGCCCGACCTGCGCCGCCGCGGCTCCCTGCTGGAGGCCGACCGGATCGGCCGCGACGGCCTCGCCGAACCGCTCAGCCCCGCCGCCCTGCTCGGCGAGGAGCGCCGGCTCTTCTACGTCGCGGCCACCCGGGCCCGGGACCGGCTCGTCGTCACCGCCGTCAAGGCCCCCGCCGACGACGGCGACCAGCCGTCCCGCTTCCTGCGCGAGCTCTACCGCGAGGACGTCGACCCTCGGACCGGCAAGGTGCTGCGCCGCACCCCGCAGGTCACCGTCGAGGACGTCACCCACCGCCCGCGCCGCCCGCTCGCCGTGCACGCGCTGGTCGCCGAGCTGCGCGCGGTCACCGTCGACCCGGACCGCTCGCCCGAGCTGCGCCGGGCCGCCGCCGAACGCCTCGCCACCCTCGCCCTGGCCACCGACGAGGAGGACCGCCCGCTGGTGCCCGCGGCCCGCCCCGAGGCCTGGTGGGGCCTGGACGACGCGACCGCCGCCCCCGACCCGCTGCGCGAGGCCGACCTGCCGGTCCGGCTCTCCGGCAGCGGCCTGGAACAGCTGGAGAACTGCTCGCTGCAGTGGTTCCTCGACAAGGAGGTCAAGGCCCGCGGCACCTCCTCCGCCGCCCAGGGCTTCGGCAACGTGGTGCACGCCCTCGCCGACGAGGTCGGCTCCGGCCGCACCCCCGCCGACCTGGCCGTCCTGATGGAACGCCTGGACACCGTCTGGGACGCGCTGGCCTTCGACGCGCCGTGGAAGTCCCAGCAGGAGAAGACCGAGGCCCGGGCCGCCCTGGAACGCTTCCTCACCTGGCACGTGATGGCCCGCGGCCGCGACGTCGTCGCCACCGAGCACGGCTTCGACGTGACCCTCGACGCCGGCGGCGTCCAGGTGCGGATCCGCGGCTCGATGGACCGGGTCGAGAAGGACGAGGCCGGCCGCGCCTACGTGGTCGACTTCAAGACCGGCAAGCAGCTGCCCAGCGACCGCTCGCTGCCCGAGCACAAGCAGCTCGCCGTCTACCAGCTCGCCGTCCGCTCCGGCGCCCTCAACGGGCTGCCCGGCTTCGACGCGGACGGCGCGGAGTCCGGCGGCGCCGAACTCGTCCAGCTGCGCAAGCCCGACAAGGCCGTCCCGGACTCGCCCAAGGTGCAGCGCCAGGACCCGCCGCAGGGCGAGCCCTGGATCGAGAACCTGCTCGCCGACGCCGCCGGACGGATCCTCGCCGAACGGTTCGTCCCGCAGACCGGCGGCGGCTGCGACCGGTGCGCCTTCCGCCGCAGCTGCTCCGCCCAGCGCGACGGCGCCCAGCTGGTCGAGTAGGGAGCCGGCCGGTCGGGCAGGGCGGACGTGGCCATCGCCACAACGGGGCCCGGCCTGTCGGTGCCCCCCGTTACCGTTGCGGGGTGACCGCCCTGCTCAGCCACCCCGACCAGCTCAAGGACCTGCTGGGCATCCCCTTCAACCGGGAGCAGATGGCGGCCATCGGGGCCCCGCTGCGGCCGGCCGTGATCGTCGCCGGCGCGGGCTCCGGCAAGACCACCGTGATGGCCGCCCGGGTGGTCTGGCTGGTCGGCTCCGGCGCCGTCCGCCCCGAGCAGGTGCTCGGCCTCACCTTCACCAACAAGGCCGCCGGCGAGCTCGCCGAACGCGTCCGCGCCGCGCTGCTCCGGGCCGGGGTCGCGGATCCGGACGGGGAGGCGCTCGGCGAACCCGAGATCTCCACCTACCACGCCTTCGCCGGCCGCCTGCTCAAGGAGCACGGCCTGCGGATCGGCATCGAGCCCGACGTCCGGCTGCTCGCCGACGCCACCCGCTTCCAGCTCGCCGCCAAGGTGCTGCGCACCGCCCGCGGCCCCTTCCCCGCCCTCACCGGCACCTTCGCCAACCTGGTCGCCGACCTCACCGCCCTCGACGGCGAACTCGCCGAGCACCTCGTCGAGCCCGCCACCCTGCGCGCCTTCGACGAGGACCTGCTCGACGCGCTGGCCGGCGTCAGGCTCACCAACGAGGACCTGCGGGCCGTCCCCGCCACCGCCCGGGCCCGGCTCGAACTGCTCCGCCTGGTCGAGGACTACCGGCGCCGCAAGGCCGGCGCCGGGCTGATGGACTTCGGCGACCAGATAGCCGCCGCCGCCCGGCTCGCCCAGCGCCGGCCCGAGGTCGGCGCCCTGCTGCGCGAGCAGTTCCGGGTCGTCCTGCTCGACGAGTACCAGGACACCTCGGTCGCCCAGCGGCTGATGCTCGCCGGCCTCTTCGGCGCCGGACCGGAACGGGCCGCCGGACCGGACGGGGCCGCCGGACCGGAAGGGGCGGAAGGGACCGGCGGGCCGTCCGGCCACCCGGTCACCGCCGTCGGCGACCCCTGCCAGGCGATCTACGGCTGGCGCGGCGCCTCCGTCGCCAACCTCGACGACTTCCCCCGCCACTTCCCGAACGCCGACGGCACCCCCGCCGACCGGTACGCGCTCAGCGAGAACCGCCGCAGCGGCGGCCGGCTGCTCGCCTTCGCCAACGAGCTGGCCGCGCCGCTGCGCGCCCGGCACGAGGGCGTCGAGGCGCTGCGCCCCGCCCCCGGCGCCGAACTCGACGGCAGGGTCCGGGTCGCGCTGCTGCCCACCCACGCCGAGGAGATCGACTGGCTGGCGCAGGAGATCACCCACCTGGTGCGCACCGGCACCGCCCCCGGCCGGATCGCCGTGCTGTGCCGCGGCGGCGCCGCCTTCCCCGACATCCACGCCGCCCTGGTCGCCCGGGACGTGCCGGTCGAGGTGGTCGGCCTCGGCGGGCTGCTGCACCTGCCCGAGGTCGCCGACCTGGTCGCGGTCTGCGAGGTGCTCCAGGACCCGACCGCCAACGCCGCCCTGGTCCGGCTGCTGATCGGTCCGCGCTGGCGGATCGGCCCGCGCGACCTCGCGCTGCTCGGCCGGCGCGCCGCCGAACTGGTCCGCACCGCCCGCCCCGAGGGCGTCGAGCCGCTGGCCGCCGCCGTCGCCGAGACCGACCCCACCGAGGTCGTCTCGCTCGCCGACGCGCTGGAGACCTTCCTGGACGCGGAGGAGTCCGACGAGCTGGCGTTCTCCGCCGAGGCCCGGGTCCGCTTCGCCCGGCTCGCCCGTGAACTGCGCGAACTGCGCCGCGCGCTCGCCGACCCGCTGATGGACGTGCTGCACCGGGTCCTCGCCGTCACCGGCCTGGAGGTCGAACTTGCCGCCTCCCCGCACGCGCTGGCCGCCCGTCGCCGGGAGACCCTGCACGCCTTCCTCGATGTCGCCGCCTCCTTCGCCGACCTCGACGGCGACCCCGGCCTGGCCGCCTTCCTCGGCTTCCTGCGCGCCGCCCAGGAGCACGACCGCGGCCTGGACGCCGGCCTGCCCGGCGGCGAGGACACCGTCAAGGTGCTCACCGCGCACAAGTCCAAGGGCCTGGAGTGGGACGTCGTCGCCGTCCCCGGCCTGGTCAAGGGCGGCTTCCCGTCCACCACCGCGCGCGAGCGCTGGACCAGCGTCAAGCGGGTCCTGCCGCACGCCCTGCGCGGCGACGCCGCGACCCTGCCCGACGTCCGGGCCGGCTGGAACGGCAAGTCCATGACGGCGTTCAAGGCCGCGCTCGCCGAGCACTCCGCCACCGAGGAACTGCGCCTCGGCTACGTCGCCTTCACCCGCCCGCGCGCCCTGCTGCTCGCCTCCGGCCACTGGTGGGGCCCCAGCCAGAAGACCGCGCGCGGCCCGTCCCCGTTCCTGGAGCAGCTGCGCGCCCACGCCGAGCGGCCCGGCGACGGCGAGATCGCGGCCTGGGCCGAACCGCCCGCCGAGGGCGCGGAGAACCCGGCGCTCGCCGCCCCGGTCGAACGCCCCTGGCCGCTGCCGCTCGACCCGGCCGCCCAGCACGCCCGCCGCCGGGTCGCCGAGGTCGTGCACCGCCGCCTCGCCGGACAGCCCGCCCCCGAACCCGAGCCGATGGCCCCCGAGGACCGCCGGCTCGTCGAGTCCTGGGACCGCGACCTGACCGCGCTGCTCGGCGAGTTGGAACGCTCCCGGCGCGGCGTGCGGGAGGTGCCGCTGCCCGCCTCGCTCTCCGCCACCCAGCTGCTGCGGCTCGCCGCCGACCCGGACGGCTTCGCGCACGACCTGGCCCGGCCGATGCCGCGCCCGCCGCAGCCCGCCGCCCGCCGCGGCACCCGCTTCCACGCCTGGGTGCAGTCCCGGATCGAGCCGCTGATGCTGATCGGCCCCGGCGCGCTGCCCGGCGCCGACGACGACGGCATCGAGGACGAGCGGGACCTGGAACGGCTCAAGGAGGCCTTCCTGCGCACCCCGTACGCGGACCGCGAGCCGCTGCGGGTCGAGGCGCCGTTCCACCTGGTGCTGGCGGGCCGGGTGGTGCGCGGCCGGATCGACGCGGTCTACCGCGACGGTGACGCCGGGTCAGGATCCGGCGCCGCGTCACGCTACGAAGTGGTGGACTGGAAGACGCACCGCGAGGAGACCGCCGACCCGCTCCAACTCGCCGTCTACCGACTGGCCTGGGCCGAACAGGCGGGCGTTCCGCCCGAGCAGGTCACGGCCTCCTTCCTGTACGTCCGCAGTGGCCGGATCGAACAACCCGCAGGACTTCCCGACCGAAAAGAGTTGGAACGGCTCCTGATCGGGAACAGTGAAGAATGAGTCACACAGAGCGTTCAAGTCATCACGGCAGCGGGCGAAACCTGTGCGTAGTGCACGTTTCGCGCCTATTGTGGGGTCGGTAACCGGTCAACCCCCGTGCTCCGGCCGCCAGCGACGCCCGCAATCCCCAACCCTCAGTCATCACCGCAGGTGCCCCCGGGTACCGGCGTCTTCTGCTGGAGAGACCGAAGTTGAGCGCGACCGGATGGATCAGAGAACGGTTCGCCGGGCCGACCCCGGGGGCCGCACCCGGCGCGACCGGCACCTGGCCGAGGACGGCGCTGTCGCTGCCGTTCATCGGCATGGCGCTGGTCGTCGTCCTCGACTACTACACCGACGCGGCGGTGACCGTCGAACCGGCGCTCACCGCCGTCCCCGCGCTGGCCGCCGTGGTCAGCCGCCGCACCTGGTACCCGCTCGCCATCGGCGGCCTCACCGAGGCCGCGGCGTTCCTGATGGCCTTCCACAACGACGTGCTCGGCCAGTCCGTGCACAGCGCCACCGTCTTCGCGATCGTCCTGGTCGCCGCCATCGGCTGGGTCAGCGCCACCCTGCGGCTGCGTCAGGAACGCCTGCTCGCCGACGCCCAGCTGGTCGCCTCGATCGCCCGCCGGGTCCTGCTGCGCCCCGTCCCCGACCGGGTCGGCACCGTCCGGGCCGCCGTCCACTACGCGGCCGCCGCCGCCCACGCCCGGATCGGCGGCGACCTCTACGAAGTCGTCAACACCCGGCACGGCGTGCGCGCCGTGGTCGGCGACGTCCGCGGCAAGGGCCTCGGCGCCGTCGAGACCGCCGCCGCCGTGCTCGGCGCCTTCCGCGAGGCCGCCCACCAGGAGGCCGCCCTCGACAAGGTCGCCGGCTGGCTCGCCGACAGCCTCGACCGCGCCCTGCACGAGAACGACCACCCGGGCGTCGAGGAGGAGTTCGTCACCCTCGTGCTGATCGGCGTGCGCCCCGACGGCACCGCCGAGATCGTCAACTGCGGCCACCCCGCCCCGCTGCTGCTGCGCGGCACCGAACCCGCCCGGCCGCTCGAACTCCCCGAGACCGTCCCCCCGCTCGGCGTCCTCGACCCCGCCGACGTCCGCCCCCCGGTCCACCGCGTCCCGCTGCGCCCCGACGACCGCGTCCTGCTCTACACCGACGGCGTCATCGAGGCCCGCGACCGGGCCGGCGTCTTCTACCCGCTCGCCGACCGCTTCCCGCGCTGCGCCGACGGCGGCCCCGTCGACGTGCTGCGCCGCCTGCACGAGGACGTCGTCCGGCACGTCGGCCGGCAGCTCGGCGACGACGCCGCGATGCTGCTGCTCCAGTACGACCCGGCCCCGGCCGCCGACCGCCCCGACGGCACCCCCCGCCTCCCGCACCAGAACGGCCACCTCTCCCGGCACTGACCTCCCGGCACCGGCCTCCCGGCACCGGCCTCCCGGCACTGATCTCCCGGCACCGGCCTCCCGGCACCGGCCTCAGAGCGAGGCCCGCACCACCAGCGGGCGGTGGTCCGACACGCCCGTGCGCGGCGCGGCCGCCGGGCCGACCGCCGACCGCGGCACCCCCACCGCCAGCACGTGGTCGAACTGCACGGCCGGCCGGTGCGACGGGTAGGTGGGGGTGCGCGCCAGGTCGTACCAGCCCTGCAGCCGCGCCCGCGGCTCGCGCACCCGCCGCCGGCTGGTGGTGCGGGCCTCGCTCTGAGGCCGGTGCCGGGAGGCCGG
>NZ_JBFBDO010000191.1:0-7098 GCF_040683335.1 Kitasatospora sp. NPDC093806 | reverse complement strand
GGTGCGCCGGCCGGCCGGGTCGGCCCGGGAGGTGTGGTGCCGCTTCAGGTCGCCGGCGCGGGCGCGGCGGGGGAGGAGACCGCGGGAGCGGCCACCGGCGGCTTCGGTTCGGGCGCGCCGGTGAGCGCGTACGCGGCGACGGCGGCGGCCGCCACCGCGACGGCGGCGGCGATCCCGGCCTTGGCGGCGGTGCCCAGGCCTTCACCGGCCGCGGCCGCCGCACCCCCACTCCCACCGGAGGCCCCGCCCGCGGCCCCACCGGCCGCCCCGGCAGCGCCACTCGCCGCAGCGCCACCAGCCGCCGTACCGCCGGCAGCACCGCCACCAGCAGTGACGGCCGCGGTCCCGGCGGCCGCGCCGCCGACCACCGCCGCCCCGCCCACGGCGGCCGCGGCGGCACTGAAGCCGCCCACGCCGATCCAGACCAGCACGCCGCCGGGCAGCAGCGCCCGCAGACCGTGGTTGATCTCGGACAGTTCCAGGCAGGCGGCCGTGCACCGGTCGCACTCCTTGAGGTGCCGGCCGACCTCCGCCGAGGCCCGCTTGCGCAACGAGCCGCGCGCGTACGCGCCGAGCCGGTTGGCGTACGCCTCGCAGTCCCGCTCCTGGCTGCCCGAGACGTGCGCCTGCAGGAACGCGGCGGCGAGCCGGTCACGGGCCCGGTGGGCCTGCACGGCGGTCGCGTTGGCGGTCTTGCCGAGCATCACCGCGACGGTCTTCGGGGACTCCCGTTCGACCTCGGTGTGCCAGAGCACCACCCGGTCGTCCTCGGGGAGTTCGGCGTAGGCCTGCATCACCATGCGCTGGTCGGCCATCGCCATCGCCCAGGCGTCGGCGCCCGGGTCGGCCAGGTCGAGGTCGACGACGGCGGCCGAGGTCTGCGCGAACGTGCTGAAGTCGTCGACGAGTTGCTCGCGCCGCTCGCTGCGGGTCCAGGCGGCGGCGACGTTCCGCACGGCGGTCAGCAGATAGGCGCGGACGGCGAACTCCGGGCCCTTCCCGGCCCTCAGCGCCTGCAGGGTGCGGGCGAACACCTCGCCGGCCAGGTCCTCGGCGGTGAAGCTGTCCCGGCAGCAGGTCCGGGCGTAGCGGCGCACCGAGTCGACGTGCCGGCGGTAGATCTCCTCGTACGCGGTGTCGTCGCCGGCGCGCACCAGGGCGGTCAACTCGGCGTCGGAGGGCGGGCGTTCACCGTCGACCGGGTCGGCGGGCGCGGGCACGACGGGGCGTGCCGGGGCACCGGTGCCGACGAAGGCCTCGGGGGTGACGCCGCCGCGGCCGGCCGGGGCCTGGCCGGGGACGCGGCCGGGCGGGAAGGCCGCGGCCGAGGCGGAGAGCGTCTCCCGGCTGGGCATGCCGGCCTGGTCCGGCACCTGTCCGGCCGGGACGTGCCCGGGCTGCGCCGGGCCGGACTGCGCGGGGCCGGACCCGTGCGACGCGGTCCCCGACCCGCCGCCGGGCCCACCGGAACCGCCGCCGGCAGCGCCGGAACCGGCGGCCGAACCGTCAGGACCGAGGTCAGGACCCCAGTCGGGCCCGCCCGCGGCGGATCGCCCGAAGTCCAGGCCATAGCCGTAGTCGTTCTGTTCCTCGGCGCTCACAACGGACCCCAGATTCCACGACAGCCCCCGTAGTGTGGCAGGGCGCATGGGAGTGCGTGGGCGCACGATTCCCCGTTGCACGGCGCCGAGCGCGCGCGAACGGCGCGCATCGGGACATTGGCTCCAACCACGGGCAAAGGATGGCATAGTGCAGAGTTGGACGGTAGCCGGACCGGCCGCGACCCACTCTTCCGTGGGGCCGTCGCGGATGTGTTCGCCCCGCTCACGGCGCCCTGACCGGCGGATCCACCGCCACCCCGACCGGCGCCCTCGCCGACACCGTCACCGACACCCGGCCTGACGCCCTGGACGGCGCCCCGGCCCGGCACCCGGCCCGACACCCTGGCCGGCGCCGCGGACATCGTCGGCCGCGGCGGCCTCGGTGGGCGCGCGACCCGGTTCCTCGCGCCGCCCCGATCGCCAATCTCCTTGCCCGCGCCGGACGGAGAGCGTCCGACGGGGGTTCCGTCCGGCCGGGATTCCGTCCGGTGGTCCGCTCAGCGGGCCCGCAGGCCGTCGAGCAGGATCTGCAGCAGCCGGTCGGCCGGACCGTCGGAGGGCTGACCGTCCGCCTGCCGACCACCCACCGACTGCGGCACGCCGCCGAGCGCTCCGAGCGTCCCGGGCGCCGCGCCGGCCCCGACCACCGAAGCACCCGCCGAGCCCGCCACGCCCGACGGGCCCTGGGCGCCCGCAGCGCCCGTCGACCCGCCCCGCGCCGCGTGCACCGGCACGGAGGCCGTCAGCACCAGCACCACGTCCGCGACGGTGACACCGGGCCGCAGCTCGCCGGCCGCACCCGCGCGCGCCACCAGCGCCGCGAGCAGTTGCAGCAGCAGCCGCGGATCGGCGTCGGCCACCATCGCCGCCGCCTCCCCCTCGACCGCCGTCGCCCCGGCACCCGCCGCGCCGCCGCCCAGTGCCGAACCACCCAGCGCCGAGCCGCTCAAAGCAGCGCCGCCCAAAGCAGCGCCACCCAGCGGCTCGTACCGGGCCGAGCCGAACGCCCCGCCCAGGCCGCCACCGAACCCGCCGCCCGGACCACCCGGCTCCTGCGCCCGCTGATCCGCCGCCCGCTGCTCGACCGTCCGCTGCTCCGGCGCACGCTGCTCGGGCACCCGCCCCAGCTCCTCCGCGTACCGGAACGCCTCCGGCGGCAGCAGCCGCCCGGCCCCGGTGGAGACCGCCCGCGCCAGGTACCCGGCCAGCGCCTCCCACGCGCCCGCGCCGCCGTACAGCGACTCGCGCGCCTGAGCGGTCAGCCAGGCGACCTCCTCGGCGGCGATCCGCTGGACCAGCACCTCCTTGCTCGGGAAGCGCCGGTACACCGTGCCCACGCCGACCCCGGCCCGCCGCGCGACCTCCTCCATCGGCGCGCCGTACCCGAACTCGCCGAACACCTCGCGAGCCGCACGCAGCACGCTCTCCAGGTTCCGCCGGGCGTCGACCCGAAGTCGCGCGCCCGGTACCGGCCCGCCGGCCTGTCCCGGCTCGCCGCCCCGGTACGGGGCCGCCGGATACGCCGCCCCGGGGGGCGTGGACGGTTCGGCGGGGCCCCGTTGCTCCGGCACCACGCCTTGGCCAGGGTGTGTCGCACCCGCTCGCCCCAACAGTCGCTCCTGTTCCATCATCCCAACTCTCCCCCGCAGGCGTCCGGTTCCGGACCCTGTCGTCGCCCGCCCCTGCACCCCCCGGTGCAGCTACGCCTGAAAGAAATGACCGATGACCCATCGCTCGTGCCGTTGGTGCCGCCCGGGTGACGCCCGGCCGCGGGTGCGGCCGCGCGCTGACCACCCGGACCCCGCTCCGGTGGGCGCCGCCGGGCCGGTCGGTGCGATCGGCTCGGCGTGTCGGCGCCCGTCCGGGGCCCTGTCCGGGAACTACCCTTCCCCGGATCACGGTCCCGCAGTCGGGTTCTCCCGCCAACACTAGAACTGGCCGTAATGGCCGCTCCACGGTGCGTCGCCGCCGGTTGACATGGCAGTGGCCGCTCCGCCACACAATCCGACCATAGTTCACCGCAGTTCGAGGCCGAAAGTGCGTCAGAAAGTCACCCCGGCAGCACATCCGTCCCCATCCGGCAACACCAGCCCCATCCGTCACGGCACGGGCGGTGGACAAGAGCGGGTCGGCGGTCCTTTATTGAGGGACGTGATGAGGGCATGCCCGGTCGAAGGCGGGTGCGGGACCCCATCGACAGGAGGTGCGCCATCAGGATCCTGATCGTCGGCGGCGGCTGTGCGGGCATGTCCACCGCGCTCCACCTCCAGCGCGGCCTGCGCGAGCGGCTCCGCCGCGGCGAGGCCCAACTCACCCTGGTCGAGCCGCAGGCCTACCTCACCTACCACCCGCTGCTCGCCGAGGTCGCGGCCGGCTCGATCGACCCCCGTCACGTGGTCGTCCCGCTCCGCCGCGAACTGACCGAGTGCCGGGTGCTCACCGCCCGGATCACCCGGATCGAGCACGCGAGCCGCCGGGCCTGGGCCGACGCCGCCGGCCAGGGCGAGCCGCCCGCGCCGGTCGAACTCGACTACGACGTCCTGGTGCTCGCCCCCGGCTCGGTCTCCCGCACCTCCGCCGTCCCCGGACTGGCCGAACACGGCCGCGGCTTCTCCACCGTCGGCGAGGCCGTCGGCCTGCGCAACCACGTCCTGGAACAGCTCGACCTGGCCTCCGCCACCCGCGACCCGGCGCTCCGCCAGGCCGCGCTCACCTTCGTCTTCGTCGGAGCGGGCTACGCGGGCGTCGGCGCGCTCGCCGAACTGGAGGACATGGCCCGGTACGCGGTCCGGGGCCACCACAACGTCAGCCCGGACGACCTGCGCTGGGTGCTGGTCGAGGCCACCGACCGGATCCTCGCCGAGGAGTCGCCCGACCTCGCCGCGCACACCCTGACGCAGCTGCGCGAACGCAACGTCGACGTCCGCCTGCGCACCACCCTGGAGTCCGCCGCCGGCGGGGTCATGGCGCTCTCGGACGGCAGCCGGTTCGCCGCCCGCACCCTGGTCTGGACGGCGGGGATCCGCCCGAACCCGCTGCTGCGCGACACCGACCTCCCGCTGGACACCACCGGCCGGATCCGCTGCCTGCCCACCCTCCAGGTGCTCGCCCCGGACGGCCGCGCGCTGCCGGGGGCGTGGGCCGCCGGGGACTGCGCCGCCGTGCCCGACCCGCACGCGGACGGTGCGCCGTGCGCGCCGAACGCGCAGCACGCCTTCGCCCAGGCCGAGGTGCTGGCGGCGAACCTGCTGGTGGCGCTGGACGGCGGCCCGCACGCGCCGGGGATCGTCGCGTACCGGCCGGAGGTCCCGACCTGTTCCACCTCGCTCGGCCTCGGCCGGGCGGTCGCCCACACCCGGAGCGGGGGCCGGCTCACCGGCCGCCGGGCCTGGTGGCTGCACCGGGCCCGCCACCTGCGCCGGCTGCCGAGCGGCGAGCGGCGGGTGCGGGTGCTGATGGACTGGGCGCTGGCCGGCCTCTTCTCCCGCGAGGTGGTCTCACTGGGCCGGCCCGAGCAGCCGGAGCCCGCCGACGACCGGCCGACCTGACCGGCCGCCCCCGTCGCGCCCCCACTGCCCCTCCGTACCCGCCGCCGGGCCCGGCCGAGCCGCCCGCACGGCGCACGAACGCCGCATTGTGACCGATCCGACGACCACGCCTGGCGCGGACGACTTCCGGAATCGGGCCTCCGCCTGACAGGATCTGCCCGACCGAGTCATTACCCCGCGTGCTGACGTGCGCACAAAAAGTGATGATATGCCCGGAACCCGAGGAAGCGGCCGTCGTTTGAACCTCATGCGCTGGAGCGCCCGGCTCACCGGAGCCCCGTGGCGTGCCACCCCGCCGCCCGGGGCCGGCGGCGACCGCGGCACGCCGTCCGGTGACGCCGTCGTGGTGCCCAGCCCCCGCGACCCCACCAACCACCCCGGCCAGCCCGACCCGCCGGACGCCCTCGACCCGACCGGCGTGCTCGACCCCCACCGGCCCCAGGACCTCCGCGAGGTCCTCAACCGGATCCCCGCCCCGGTCGCCGTCACCTACGGCCCGCTGCACCAGCTCGGCTACGCCAACCGCGCCTACCGCGAACTCTTCGGCGAGCGCCCCACCGGCCTGCCCGCCTGCGACGCCCTCCCCGAACTCGGCACCCTCGGCGTCCTGCCCCTCATGGACCAGGTCATCCGCGGCGGCAGCCCGCGCAGCGTCAAGGCCCGCTGCATCCTCGGCCTCACCGGCAACCGCTACTACAACGTCTCCTGCGTCCCGCTCACCCGCGACGCCACCCACGCCGAACCGGGCGCCCCGGCCCCGGCCCCGGTCCCGCCGCCCGCCACGGCCACCCCGGCCGCCCCTCCGTCCCCGGCTCCCTCGGGGCCCGTCGGGCCCGTGGGCGACGACCCGACCTCCGGCGTCCTCATCTTCGCCGCCGAGGTCACCGACCAGGTCCTCGCCGCCGCCCGCCTGCGCGAGTCCGAACGCCGCCAGCGCGAGGCCGCCGTCACCCTCCAGCGCAGCCTCCTCCCGCAGAAGCTCGACCAGCCCGCGGACCTCCGGGTCGCCGCCACCTACCAGCCCGGCGGCGCCGAGGCCGCCGTCGGCGGCGACTGGTACGACGTCATCGCCATCGACGGCGGCCGCACCGCCCTCGTCATCGGCGACGTGATGGGCCGCGGCCTGCGCGCCGCCGCCGTCATGGGTCAGCTCCGCACCGCCGTCCGCGCCTACGCGCGCCTCGACCTCCCCCCGCACAAGGTGATGAGCCTGCTCGACGGCCTCGCCATGGAGATCGACGCCAACCAGATCGCCACCTGCACCTACGCCGTCTGGGACCCGCACCGCCGCACCCTCGGCTACGCCTCCGCCGGCCACCTCCCCATGCTGCTGCGCTGCCCCGACGGCACTGTCCTGCGCAGCGAGGAACAGAACGGCCCGCCCCTGGGCACCGGTGGCGGGGTCCACATCTCGCACACCCTCCGCCTCCTGCCCGGCACCACCGGCGTCCTCTACACGGACGGCCTGGTCGAACGCCGCGACGAGGACATCGACCAAGGCCTCGACCTGCTCGCCCGCACCCTCGCCGGCGCGGTCGGCGCCCCCGACGTGATCTGCTCCCGCCTGCTGCGGGCCATGGGCGTCACCTCCGAACACGACGACGATGTCGCCGTCCTCGCCTTCCAGCTCCCGGCCGAGGAGGCGTCCCCCGAACGGATGCCGGCACTTGACCCGGCCACCCAAGAGGTCTAGTGTTCTTCGAGCTGCCTGGCTGGGAGCACCGGACACGCGTCTGCGCGGACGGTCCCGGGGTAGCCAATCCTCTGAAACACCACCTCTTCCCGATTCGGGCCGAGGCGTGTCGTCTTTTTTCGACACGTTCCGACCCAGGGTTTATTTGGTGTGCTCATTTCCAGGATTGCGGCCGGATTCGCTTTTCGGAGCGGGGTTCGGCTAGAGTTTGGAACGTCGGACGGGGCGTCAAGCCGCAGAAGACACCAGCGAGTTG
>NZ_JBFBDO010000190.1:0-7200 GCF_040683335.1 Kitasatospora sp. NPDC093806 | reverse complement strand
GGACGACGGGGGCGGCGGCCGGTGCGGCCGGTGCAGCGGGGGTGGCCGGGGCGGGTTCGCGCGGTCCGCCGTCGCCGCCGGTGCCACCGTTGCCGCCGGTCCGGCCACTGCCACCGGCCCCGCCGCCGTCGGCCGGACGCGGGCCGGGGGTGGCCGGGTTGCGCGGGGCGTGCGGGGCGGACGGGGAGTGCGGGGCCTGGCCGCCGCGCGGGGTGAGCCGGACCCGCAGGCCCTGGGCCTGGACGGTGGTCCACACCACCTCGCGGGCCCGGGAGCCCGGGACGGCCGTCGGCCGCCAGCGGCGCAGGACGGCGGCGGTGGCCACGGCCAGCTCGGCCCAGGCGAAGGCCTCGCCGATGCACTTGTGCTTGCCGGCGCCGAACGGCAGGAAGGCCTGCCGCGCGGAGGCGCCGCCACCCGCCTCGGCCCCGCCCGGCCCGGCGGCCGCGTACCCCTGCTCGTGCCAGCGGTCGGGCCGGAAGGCGAGCGGTTCGGGGTGGAGCGCGGGGTCGCGGTGGAGCGCGGTGAGGCTGTAGAGCAGCTCGGTGCCGGCCGGGATCCGGTACCGCCCCAGCTCGACCGGCACGCTCGCGGTGCGCATCAGGAAGGCGTTCGGCGCGTGCAGCCGGACCGCCTCCCGGGTGACCGCCTGGGTGTAGCTGAGCTTGGCGAGCGCCTCGGGGGTGGGGACGGTGCCGGCCGGCAGGTGTTCGTCCAGTTCGGCGAGGACGCGGGCCTCCACCCACGGGTGCCGGATCAGTTCGTCGATCAGCCAGGTGAGCGTGGTGGAGACGGTCTCGGTGCCGGCCCCGAACATGGTGATCGCCTCGGAGCGGACGTCCGCCTCGGTGAGCGGCCGTCCGGTGGCCGGGTCGACGGCGGCGCGCAGCAGCGCGGGCAGCGTCACCGGTCCGCCGCCGGTCCCGGTCCCGGTCCCGGCCCCGGTCAGCGGACAGCCGCCGGCGGGGGCGGCCCCGGCGTGGACGGTGCCCGCGACCGCCTGGTCGACCACCCGGTTGAGCACGCGGACGGCCGCGTCGAAGCGCCGGTTGACCGGCAGCGGCAGCCGGGCGAAGGCCGGGTGCGGGTAGAGCGACTGGACGATCTGGCCCTTCACCAGGTCGGGCAGGGCGCGGTGGAAGGCGACGGTGGCGTCCTCGCTCAGCCGGGCGCCGAACAGGGCGCTGGTGACGATGTCCAGGGCGAGGTGGTTCATCTCCTTGGCCACGTCGAGGACCTGGCCCGGGCGCCAGCGTCCGGCCCGTTCCTCGGTGACCCGGTGCATGACCGCGAGGTATCCGGCCATCCGGTCCGGGGCGAAGGCGGGTTGGATGATCCGGCGCCGGTCGCGGTGCGGCCGGCCCTCGGACATCAGCAGTCCGTCGCCGAAGGCGGTCTTGAGGGTGTCCTGGACGGCGCCGCGCGGGCAGTCGTGGGCGAGCGCCACCAGCAGGGTGTGGACCAGGCCGGCGTCGGTGACGACGCAGACCGTGCGCGGCCCGAGGCGGATCCGGACCACGTCGCCGTACCGGGCGAGCGAGCCGAGGAAGCCGAGCGGGTCGCGCAGCAGGGCGGGCGCGTGACCGAGGCCGGGCAGGGCGCCGGGCGCGACCGGCGGGACGGCCGGTCGGGTGCCCGCGGGCGAGGTTCTGGGCGCTCCGGGCGGTCTGCGGGTCTCGTTCGTCAGGATCATGACATCACCTCTCAGCAGAAGGGCCGACGGGACGGGCCGGTGGAACGGCCCGGCGCGACCGACCCGGGCGTCGGACCGTTCCACCGGCCCGGCGCTGCGGCACCACCGGAGCTGCCGCCGCGACGGCCGGGATCCGGAGGCCTGTCAGCGCAGACCCCCGCGCGCGCCGCGACCAGAGGGCGCACGCATTGGGAAACGCGCCGGTCCCGTGAGCGTTGCGCCGTACCCGGGGGGATCACCCCATCGGCGGAGTGTCCTCACGGGGCCCTCGCGGTGGCCCCGCGGTGGCCTGATGGCGTCCTCACGGCGTCCTCGCGGCGCCCCGCCGGGGTCGTGCCGGAGTGCGTCCGGGGGCCGTCTTGCCTGGCAGGCAGGGCCTTTCGGCCCTCGGCGGCGGGGTGGGCGCGGGTCCAGCATGGTGCCGAACGAAGGAGGTCTTCCCGATGACCCGTCTGCGCCACCGACCCGCCCTCGACGTCCGTGTGGAGATCCGCGGTGAACTGCCCCGCGAGGACGCCGAGTACGCCCGGATCCGGTCGTCGGCGCTGGTCACGGACCTCGGGCCGGACGCGCACGAGGCCCGGCTCCGGCTCACCCGGCCGCTCGACCGCTCGGTGACCAGGCCGGCCGTCGCCCAGGCCTCGGTGGAACTCGCGGGTGTCGGCCGGGTGCGGGTGGAACTGGCCGCCGTGACCGTCCGCGACGCCGTCGACCTGGCGCTCGGCACGCTCGCCGGCCGGGCCAACCGGCTGCGCGAGCTCGGCGACCTCGGGCTCGCCACCGCGTACGAGAGCTCCTACCGCCCGCAGTACGCGCCGCGCCCGCTCGCCGAACGGCGGATCGTCCGGCGGAAGTCGGTGCTCCTCGCCCGCCGCACGCCCGAGCAGGCGACCCGCGAGATGCTCGCCCTCGACTACCGCTTCCACCTGTTCTCGGACGCGCTCACCGGCCAGGACAGCGTGGTGCACCGGCGGCCCGCGAACGGCGGGTTCCGGCTGGTCCGGGCCCACTCCGCGGCCCGGCTCGGCGGCTCGGGACTGCCGCTGACCGAGAGCCCGCACCCGGCGCCCCGGCTCGACCTGCCCGGGGCGGCCCGTCAACTCTGGCTCACCTGCTGGCCGTTCGTGTTCCACACCGATTCCACCGAGGGGCGCGGGCAGGTCCTCTACCGCCGCTACGACGGCCACTATGGCTTGATCACGCCGATAGCGGACCCGCGTTGAGGGGCAGGTAGTGATCGGCAAGGGCTGACCGGTACACGACCGAAAGACGGACGAGCACACCCATCACGCGCTAGACGGGAACTGGGACCATGGACTGCGAAGAAGTCATGCTGACCGTCAGGATCACGGCCGCCGAGCGGGCCCTGCTGCGCACGCTGGCGCGCGGCCACGGCGCCGATGTGTCGGACGTGGCGGTGGACGGTCTGCTCGACGTCATCCCCATCCTGCACGTCCTGCCGACCTGGTCCGCCGGGCCGTCGGCGACCGCGGTGACGGCGGCGTCCGCGGTGACGGGCGCGTCCGCGGCGTCCGCGCACGAGCAGGCGGGCGCGGTCGGTGTGGCGGGGGCCGTGAGACCGGGTCGGCCCGCGCTCCCGGTCCTGCCGGGGGACGCGGGTGTGCTGCGGCTGCTGCGGGTGCTCGCCCGGCCCGCCCCCTGCGCGGTCACGCTCTGGCTGCCGGCCCCCGTCGCGGACCTGCTGCCGTTGCTCGGCGAGCGGATCACCGCCGTCAGCGGGCTGCGGACCGGCCCGGCCAGTGCCGCGCTGGCCGCCGCGCTGCGGCTCTGGTTGGCCGGGGATCCGCAGCGGCTGGCGGCCGGGCTCGCCACCCTGCACCGACAGGGCGCCGCACCGGGCCTCGCCGCGCAGCGCCTCGACGTCGCGGCCTGAGCCGGCCACCACGGCGCGGGCGGGCCGCCGGACAGGCCGTCAGGAAGACCGTCGGTCGGGTCGTCGGTCGGGTCGGCCGGCGAGCCGTGGAGCGGGGTGGGGCGGGAGCGGTGCCAGGGGGTCAAGTGGCATGTCCGGGGCGGGAAATTTGCTGGTCAGAGCTCTGGTCACGGCCCTCGGGCGGGTCTAGCATTCCGGTCACGGCAACCGGAGTCCGGACCACACGGACGCCCGGTGCGGTGGCCGCCACCACCCCATGCCGGGGAGCGCACACCCCCCGAGTGCGCTTCCCGGCGCCGCCGTGCGCGGTGTCCCCTTCCCGCGCCCGTTCCCGTGCCCCCGGTATCGAACGACACCGTCCCCGAGCCCGGGCGCGCCCTCCTCCGCGCGCCCCTCGTCGAGCGACCGGACGAATTTCGAAAAGTGGTTTCTGTTATCCCGTCCGCCCGTGCCGGTCTCCGGAGTGTCGGAAGGTTCCGGCCACCACCCCGAGCGGTGGCCGGACCGTCGCACGAGGAGAGGAGACACGCGATGGGGCATCGGAGCACGGAGCTCCGCCGTCGACGGCGTCGGCGGATGGGCAAGCGGACGGGACTGATAGCCGCGGCGGTCGTGGCCGGACTGGTCGCCGGCGGACTGGGCATCAGCGCCGCGCTGGAGCCGTCGGCCGCTCGTGACACCGTGACCACCGCGGCGGCCGTCGCGGCCGACCGGGCGGGGGCCGGCGCCGGGGTGATCCCGGACGACGGCGGCACGGGCGAGACCGGCACCGCCGAGGGCGCGACCAAGGCGCCCGGCCCGAAGCGTGAGCAGAAGGCCGCGCCGATCAAGGAGATACCGAAGGACCAGCCGGACCGCGGCCTGGTCTACGCCGGTCTGGCCCTGCCCAGCGGGGACCGCTGCGCGGGCTCCCTGGAGGTGTCCGGCGGCGAGCTGTGCAGCCACGGTCCGGACGCGCCGCCGAAGGACGTGGACATCCGCAAGGACGTCCCGCCGGTGGCCGCGGCGGCCGCGCAGGCTCCGGTGCTGACGCCCGGCGCCGATGCCCAACCGCCCGCCGCCGCCGATCTGTTGAAGGGGTCGGCGCCCGTCCTGGACGTCGGCCAGAAGGCCGTGCTGGCCGGCGACGCGGGTGCGGGCGCGGGGGCCGGTACACCCGCCGCCGGTGGCTCCGGTGTGGTCTGCGAGGGCGACGGCAGCGCCGGCAACCGGGTCCAGGTGGTCTACCTGCACACCCCGGGCACCGACCGGTTCGCCCAGTACCAGGCCTCCTTCAAGAAGTGGGCCGCCGAGGTCGACGTCATCTACAACGCGAGCGCCCAGGAGACCGGCGGCGTCCGGCACGTCCGCTTCGTCACCGAACCCGACTGCTCCGCCTCGGTGTTGAACGTCCAGATCTCCGACTCCGAGATGGCCGACTTCAACACCAGCAACCGCGCGCTCGCCGCCCAGGGCTTCAACCGCAAGGACCGCAAGTACATGGTCTTCGCCGACGCCAAGCTGTACTGCGGCATCGGCACCTTCGCCGGTGACGAGCGGCCCGGCCAGGACAACCTGAGCAACTTCGGTCCCTCGTACGGCCGGACCGACGCCGGCTGCTGGGGCGGCCACACCGCCGCGCACGAACTGGGCCACAACCTGGGCGCGGTGAGCAACAGCGCGCCCAACTCCAGCAAGGCCGGCCACTGCGTCGACGAGTGGGACCTGATGTGCTACTCGGACGCGCCGTACTACCCGCAGATGCGGACGGTCTGCCCGGACAACGCCAGTGACATGCGCCTGGACTGCCGGCACGACGACTACTACCACACCGATCCGGCACCCGGCAGCTACCTCGCCACGCACTGGAACGTCGCCAACAACCGCTTCCTGATCGCCGGCGGCGGCACCGGTCCGACCCCGGACCCGACCCGCACGCCGACCCCGACCGGCTCGCCCACCGCGACCGCCTCGCCGACCCGCAGCGCGTCGCCGTCGCCGACCGCGACCGGCACCCCGACCGGGACGCCGAGCCCCACCGGTTCGCCCACCGCGACCGGTTCGCCCACCGCGAGCCCCACCGGCGGCCCGACCGCGAGCCCGACCGCCACCGGCACCCCGACCGGGACGCCGTCCCCGACCGGTTCGCCGACCGCCACCGGCAGCCCGAGCCCGACCGGCTCGACGACCCCGACCGCCTCGCCGACCGCCGGGACCGCCACCGGACCGGATGTGACGATCAGTCAGGTCACCCAGGCCTCCGCCATGCTGAGCTGGCCTGCGGTCGCCGCCGCGAGCGGCTACGACGTGCTGCTCGACGGCCAGGCGGTCGGCACCGTCCGCTCGACCGTCGTCGGCCTGGTCCGCCTCGCGCCGGGCACCCAGTACACCGTCGCGGTGGCCGTCCGGGACGCCGGCGGCGCCGTCTCCAAGCCCGGCCGCCCGGCCACCTTCCGCACCCCGGCCGACGCCGGCCGGCCGCAGCCCGGCACCCGGTACAGCATGGTGAACGGACTCACCGGTCAGGCCGCCGACCTGTGGGGCAGCTCGCTCAACGACGGCACCGTGGCCATCGCCTACCAGCGCACCGGCTACGCGAACCAGAAGTGGACCTTCGAGGACGCGGGCTCCGGCACGCTGCGGATCAAGTCGGTCCGCTCGGAGAAGTGCCTGCAGCTCGGCGGTGACCCGGTCGCCGGCCAGTACCTGGCCCAGCGGGCCTGCTCCGACGCGGCCGGCCAGAAGTGGCGGCTCACCCCGTCGGGCGGCGGGTACACCCTGAGCGCGGAGGGCTCGAACCTGGTTCTGGGCGCCAGCAACCGCTGGTACTACGGCGGTTGGCTGCTGGAGCTGCAGAAGCCGAACGGCCAGGCCTACCAGTCCTGGACGCTGCAGAAGACGTCCTGATCGCATGATGTCCTGACCGATTGACGTCCTGATCGCATGACGTCCTGACCGAACCGGGCCGGTCCACGGCCGGCCCGGTTCGCCCCCACCCGCCCGGGTGCGGCCGACACCGCCAGGAACGGTGACGGCCGCACCCGGGCCCTCCCCCACGAGGAAACCCCGCCCATGCGCACCCGTCCGTTCACCACCGCCCTGGCCCTCGCCGCGGCGGTCGTGCTCGTACCCGCCGCCGTCCCGGCCGCCGCCCACGGCGACACCGTCCACCTGGAGGTGACCGGGCAGGACGGCGGGCACGTCACCACCGCGGCCACCTGGGAGAACGACCACGACCCGGTCACCGAGGAGTTCGCCGGGACGCTCTCGGCGACCAGTGCGGGCGGCCGGGCGGCCGGGCCCTGGCGGCTGGTCGCCGTGGCGGGGCGGCCGGGCACGTACACCACCCGGGAGTTCCTGCCGGCCGGGCACTGGCGGATCGTCGTGGACTGCGCGTTCCCCTCGCTCGGGCACGGCGAGCGCGAACTCGACGTCGACGCGGCGGTGATCTCCGACCCGCCGCTGCCGACGCCCACCGTCGGGCCGCCCGTGACCACCGCGCCGACCCCCGCGCCGACCGTCAGCGTGGGGCCGACGGCCGCGGTGCCGGCGCCGACGTCGGGGACGTCCGGCGGCGACCCGTCCGCGTTCACGGCCGCCACCCCCGGGCCCGCGGTCCCGGCGGGCCGCACGC